>JAFQDR010000244.1 GCA_017415945.1 Oscillospiraceae bacterium | reverse complement strand
TCCGAAAAAATGTCTTGACGAAACGCATCGGATATTGCAAACTGGATGACAGAGAAATAAAAAACCCAAACATAAATACAGTTGAGGTAAAGATATGTATCAGATCATTACAGACACATCCGCGTTGTTTACCCCCGAGCAGGGCAAGGCCATGGGCATTGAGGTGCTGCCTCTGTGCGTGACCATCGGCGACTGGGAAGGCCGCGATCTGGCTATGGATATGGAGAAGTTCTATGGCTATATCAAGAACGGTCACCTGCCCCAGTCCTCCCAGCCCCCCGTAGGTGAGGTCATCGACGCATATGAAAAATACAGCGGCAAGAAAATGGTGAACATCTGCATGGCAGACGGCCTCAGCGGCACATACATGAGTGCTGCGGGTGCTGCGGCTTCCATGGACAACAGCGACGATATCGTGGTCATCAACACCAAGACCCTCTGCGGCCCCCACCGCTACATTGTGGAAAAGGCAGTGAAGCTGCAGCAGAGCGGCGCAAGCTTCGAAGAAGTCTGCGACTGGGTACGCTACGCAGCGGACAACAATGAATCTTTCCTGATCCCTCAGGACTTCGGCTACCTGAAGCGCGGCGGTCGTCTGACTCCCATGGCAGCTACTCTGGGCACCATTTTGAAGCTGAAGCCCATTATGACCCAGACTCCCGACGGCAGACAGCTGGAAAAGCTGGGTGTCAAGCGCACCATGAAGGCTGCGCTGGCAGAAGTGGTCGGCATTCTGAAGGAAAAGGGTGTAGACGAGGAAAACTACATCATGCACGTTTCCCATGCGGATACGTTGGGTGATGCGGAATACGTTGTGAGCCTGCTCCACGAAGCATTCCCCAAGATGGAAATTCAGATCCTGGATCTGAGCCCCGCTTTCGTCACCCAGGGCGGCCCCAAGTGCGTAGCAATTCAGTACTGTGTACGATAATGAATGCAAGTAAATCAAAATCCCGCAGCCAGAAGGTTGCGGGATTTTTGCGTATTACCATTTTAATGTCTTTATAATGCCGCGCTTGACGATTTGTGCGCCTGCGTTGATGAGCTTTGTCTCAATCTTTTCGCGGCGGCGTTCGGCCTTTTTGCGTTCCTGCTCGGCCTTCTTTTCCTTTTCACGCTGCTTCTTTTCTTCTTCCTTGATGCGGCGCTTTTCTTCCTGTTCCTCCAGCTTCTTTCGCTGCTTTTCCAGTTCGGCCTTTTCCTTTTCCAGTGCCTCGCGCTCTTCAGCCAGCTTGGCTTCCTCTGCTTCCTGCGCTGCCATTTCCTGCAGATCCTCGTATGCGGATTCGGGGTCGAAAGCTTCGTCGTACTTATCCATGCCGTCATCTCTCATGGCACGGCTGATGGTGGAAGGATCGGCGGGCGCCATCAAGCTCTGCGGGCAGATGATGGCGGTTTTCTGCACGATGGCGGGAGCACCTTCGTCGTCCAGCAGACTGACCAGAGCCTGACCGACGCCAAGCTCCATGAGAACCGAGGCGGCATCAAAGGCGGGATTGGGGCGCATGGACTGCACCGCAGCTTTGATGGCCCGCTGCTCTGCGGGGGTATAGGCGCGCAGTGCGTGCTGTACGCGGTTCGACAGCTGTGCCAGTATGCTGTCGGGGATGTCTTTGGGGCTCTGGGTTACGAAGTAGATGCCCACACCCTTGGAGCGGATGAGCTTGACCATCTGTTCGATTTTTTGTACCAATACCTTGGGCGCGTCTTCAAACAGCAGGTGTGCCTCGTCGAAGAAGAATACCAGCTTGGGCTTGTCGGGGTCACCCAGCTCGGGGAGACGTTCAAACAGCTCTGCCATCATCCACAGCAGGAAGATACCGTACAGCTTGGGATTGCGCACCAGCTTGACGCAGTGGAGCAGGTTGATCATGCCGCGACCGTCTTCGTCTTTGCGGATCCAGTCCTTAATGTCCAGCATAGGTTCCCCGAAGAACAGGTTGCCCCCTTGATTTTCCAGAGGAATGAGCGCACGGAGGATCGCACCCAGAGAGGCGGCGGAAACATTGCCGTAGGTGGTGGTCATTTCCTTACGGTGGTCACTGACATAGTCCAGCATGGCATGGAGGTCCTTCAAATCGATCAGCTCCAGACCGTGGTCATCGGCGATTTCGAAGACGATGTTCAGTACGCCCTCTTGTGCGGGAGTCAGATTCAGAAGCCGAGACAGCAGCTCGGGGCCAATGTCGGAAACGGTGGCGCGGATGGGATGACCCTGCTCGCCGTAAATATCCCAGAAGGTGACGGGGTAGGGCTTGTATTCAAATTCGCTGCGAATGCCGAACTTGTCGATGCGCTTTTCCATGCCCTCGTTCTGTTCGCCTGCTTCCGCAAGACCGCTGACATCACCCTTTACGTCACACAGGAATACGGGGACACCTGCATCGGAGAAGGATTCTGCCATGACCTTCATGGTGATGGTTTTGCCGGTGCCGCTGGCGCCTGCAATGAGACCGTGGCGATTAGCCATGTGCAGGGGAAGCACTACGCGGCCTTCGTCGGACAGACCCAGATAAAATTGATGCTCGAAATACATAACCATACCTCCGTGTGAATTGTTTTATATAGTATAACACGGCGACAAATGTGCTTGCAATAGAAAAACGAAAGTCCATCCAACCGGATGGCCATGATATATAAGTGGCTGGACCCTCTCAGGCTTCGAATCCCTCCATGCATAAAAAAAGAGCCCATCCTTGCGGATGAGCTCACTTTTTATGGCGGAGAAGGAGGGATTCGAAGAGAATAGAATTTGTTTTTTAGAACTTTTTTCGTACAAATATGTGATGTTTTATTCTGAAATTATAAAATTCTGTACCAGTCAGTCCGGTTGCTTTATAAGAAATTATCCTATAAAGGGTCAAAATAAGGGTCAAACAGAAATCAAATTGATGACCTTACCGAATGCGTATACTCCTAATACGCGGAGACCCGATGTACAAGTAAAGGAGTTTTATGATGGAACGATATATTTATAATCAAGAGAATAGCTTATGGTATGAACTGCACGGTGATGTCTATCTTCCGTGTATTAGCCCTTCAGAAGACAATGTACGGACAATCGGGAAGTGGGGGAGACTGTATTTAGCCTATATCCGAGAACACAAGCGAGTGCTGTACACCAATCTTTTGATTACCGGTAAACTCAACAGCCATCTGTCAGAGATAGATTCCTGTGCAAACCGGATGTACAAAGATCTGATGAAAGCACTTCCCGATAGAGAAAAAATTACGGAAGACCTGAAAGCAGAAAAACCGATGGAATGGGTGCGCTGCATGAACAATCTGAGAAACAGAGTTGAAGAAATCGTCAATAACGAGGTGATCTACGTATGATGAACGGATACATACAGGCGATTCTGGATTATCCCATGGAAACCATTGACGGAGAACAGGTGCTGGATGCACTGTTTGAATATTATGACAGTAACCGAAAATTGGACAGTCAAGAGATTCGCGCAGCGTATGATCTGTTTTATGAGCAGATCAATCATAAGCCGATTCGTGAAATCATTCAGTTTGAATTGCCGCTGTTTTCACTGGTGAATCAGTATGAAATCCGAGGCTTCAAAGAAGGTGTGAAAGTCGGCGTGCTGCTGGCTAATGAACTGAAATAAAACGAGGAACAGCTCAAGATTGCGGTGTGAATTTCGTAAATCAGCTTTTCGTTTGTTAATTCTCCGATGCGCTACAATTTTTGATAGCTGCCTGCTCGTTCGCGTTGGTACATGGGTTGTTTGATGATGGTCAATACAATTGCGTACAAATTAATCGATGTGAGGAGGAAAAATGGTGCATAGTTCCAAATTAGAAAATGATTTGGCTATGTCTTTGGAAAAATATTGACAAAATATTTACGAACAAATATACTAAAATTGTATAAGATTATGCATTTGATTATACATATAGAAGAGGTGATTTGATGAAGGCAAAAGTTCCCTCTTGGAGAACAATATGAGCCTGTGAATGTGTGCCGCAAATTCGGTGATTTTCTTCGTTATCCGACCGAATTGATATAATTATATGCTGTTTTATCCGCTGAAAAGTTTTGATTCAGAGATATAGAACAAATCCATTGAATTTGGGTTTGCTGCTTACCTGCAACTTACGCAAAACACTCCATTACAGCTAAGGACTTGTCATTTGAATCACCTCAAATCAAATGAACAAGTATGTAAAATAAATATAAACTCGTGTTACTTCAGCTTTGCATCAGCGATTGGGTGTACTATAATAAGAACAATACCTACGGAGGTTTTGTGCATGAAAATTCTGATCATCGAAGACGAAGTGCTTCTTGCCAATTCCATAAAATCTCTGCTGGAGCGAAAGGGCTTTCAAGTAGAGATGGTACATGACGGTGAGAGCGGCGTGGAATATGCTGCGCTGGGGATCTATGATCTGATCATTCTGGATGTGATGATGCCCAAGATGGATGGATATGAGGTGGCTCGTCAGCTGAGAAGAAAACGCTGCAATACTCCGATTCTCATGCTTACCGCAAAGTCTGAGGTGCGGGACCGCATCACAGGCTTGGATGCAGGTGCAGACTACTATCTGACAAAGCCCTTTGATTCGGGTGAGCTGATGGCAAGCATCAATGCATTACTGCGTCGGCAGGGCGGACAGGTGAATGAAATGGTGTTCGGAAATACCGTTCTGGATCTGGGTACAAGCATGCTCTTATGCGACGGAAAAACCGTGCGGCTGTCCGCAAAGGAATTTGATGTGATGCGCCTGCTCATGGCCGCGGGGAAAAAGAATCTTCCCAAAGCTTCGATTCTGACTCATATTTGGGGCTATGAATCCAACGCCGTGGAAAACCATGTAGAGGTGTATGTGGCGATTCTGCGCAAAAAGCTCAGCAGCATTGGTTCTAATGTGAGAATCGTAGCCCTTCGCAATCTCGGATATCATCTGGAGGTGAAGGATGGTTGATTAAGAAGCTACGCATTAAATTCATCTGCATCGTCATGGTAATTTCCGCTTTGATGATGGGCAGTGTTTTGACATCGGTTATCTACTTCACGGGAGAGATCATGGAAATGCAGAGCATCAGCATGATGCGCACCATTTCCGCGGCACCGTTTCAGCATGGGGCTTTGGATGATCCCGCCAACGAGGTGCGGCTGCCGTTTTTTACTGTTCAAGTAGGTAAACGCGGAGAAGTGATTGGGGTGGAAGGCGGTTATTTCGATTTATCTGACAGGGATTACATTACGCAGATTGTAAATGAGGCTATGGCACAGGGAGACCAAACACTTGTGCTGGAAACAGGAGAATTGGAAGAATACGGTCTGCGTTATCTAAAGGAAATCAAACCCCGCGGAACGACCATTGTGTTTTCCGATACGTCTGCGGAAATCGCAACTCTGCAGAAGCTGTTTTACAGCTGTGTACTGATATTCGCAGCTGCCATGTGTCTGTTCTTTTTAATCAGCATACGATTGTCCCAGTGGGCAATTAAGCCTGTAGCCAATGCGTGGGATCAGCAGCGTCAGTTTGTGGCGGATGCTTCCCACGAACTAAAAACACCTCTTTCGGTCATCATGACCAATGCGGAGCTGATTCAAGGGGAGGAGGCCACAGCCGAAGACTGCAAAGCGTTCTCTCGAAACATCCTATCGGTATCTTACCAAATGCGGTCTCTGGTAGAAAATATGCTGGAGATGGCCCGTGTGGATAGCGGAAAGGAACAAATGCGGTTTGCTGCGGTTGATTTCAGTCAGCTTGTGAATGATGCGGTTTTGTCCTTCCAGCTTTTGTATGGAGAAAAGCAAATGACTTTGCAATATGATATTTGTGACGGTATTATACTGTATGCCAGTGAAGCACACTTATATCAAGTGCTGGATGTGCTGCTGGACAACGCATTGAAATACTCTGTTCCGCAAAGCACCGTTAAGGTTCGACTGATGCACATTGGGAAAGAGTGTCTGCTGTCTGTCATGAATTACGGAGACAGTATTTCCAAGGAGGATTTAAAGAACATATTCAAACGATTCTATCGCGCCGATAAAGCAAGATCTATGAATGGCAGCTATGGTCTTGGACTCTCCATAGCAGAATCTATTGTAGATGCCCACAAAGGAAAAATCTGGGCGGAAAGTATCGAGGGATGTAATACCTTCTATGTTCGACTTCCTATGAACTGAATAAAAACAGCTGTACAGTTTCAAGTGTAATGTACAGCTGTTTTATTTACAGATTGTTCATTGGATATGGTTCTGTTCCTTAAGTTTGCGTTAAGCTCAACGCGGTATGCTACGAATGTCCAAAGGCCTGCCGAAGATAACGCGAAAACATTTTTCTTCCCTTACATCTCCACCAACTTGACCTCTAATTCGAATATTTGTTGGCAGGCCGGGCATTCTTGATTATTTCCCGAGGAGCGTATGCGATGAACGAGCAAAATGAACACAGTGAGGCTTTGTTTGAACAGCTGAACAAATCGAAACAAGAGTATAACCAAAAGAAAAAACGGAGGATCATAACTGTTGCTGTAATCATTGCAGCTGCATTGATTGCTGTTGTTATGATCCTGCGCGGTATAGTGACCAATCGCTTCAATAACAGCGATGTGGAAGTGCTGTCCTATGAAGCAGTACGCAGCACCATCAGTACCACCGTTTCGGGCACAGGGATGCTCAGCGGTGTGGGTTTGGAAGCCATTGTTCTGCCTAACGGCGTGGAAGTAACCGAGGTTCTGGTGCGAAACGGAAGCACTGTATCTGAGGGTGATGTACTCGCAACGGTCAACATGACAACGGTCATCAGCACCCTGTCTGCCTTGCAGGAGGAACTGGACGCATTGGACGAGAAAATCGGTGATGCGGAAGGTGACAAGGTTAGCGGAACGGTCAAGGCAGGTGTGAGTGGCCGCGTCAAGGCTGTGTATGCCAAGAGTGGGGACGATGTTGCTTCAGTTATGGTTGAAAACGGTGCGCTGGCAGTCATTTCTTTGGACGGCTATATGGCCTGTGACCTCGCCTCCGATACCCTGGCAGCAGGGGATACGGTTTCTGTGCTGCGGGAAGACGGATCTGCGCTGAATGGCGTGGTCGAATCCGCAGTGAACGGGAATGCGGTCATTTTGGTAACAGACAACGGAACTGCCATTGATGAAGCTGTTACCGTAACCGATACCGAAGGAAATCAATTGGGCAGTGGAACGCTGTATGTACATAACCCTTTGGCTGTAACGGCAGTTGCGGGTACCGTTTCTTCTGTCAATGTAAAAGAAAACGCAAAGGTATCTTCCTACTCCACTCTGTTCAATCTGAAGGATACGTCTTACAGCGCGAATTATGAAACGCTGCTGAGGGAACGGTCAAAGCTGGAAGAATCCATGCTGGAGCTGCTGCAGGTTGTTCAAGACGGTGCGGTGATTGCAGCCTTTGACGGAATCATCAGCAGTGTGGATTATGTAGACCCCGATGATGAAGCATATGACGAAACTGCGGATGTTGCGGTGGTCAGTGTGTATCCCAGCGAAAAAATGAGCCTTACCGTCAGTGTTAACGAAGCGGATATCCTCTCTTTGGAGCAGGGGCAGAATGCAAGTGTTACGGTGAAATCTATCAGCGACAGTGCGTTTATGGGCACGGTGACGGAAGTCAATAAGGAAGCGGATACCTCCTCCGGTGTGGCGCAATACTCCGCTGAGGTTGAGCTGGATTACCAAGAAGGCATGCTGATTGGCATGACCGCTGAGGTTGTTATTAATATTCAGGGTGTGGAAAATGCCATTATCATTCCTGCATATGCGCTGCACAAAACCAGCGACATTTCCTATGTTTACACAAGCTATGACGAAAAAACTCAGCAGTACGGCGGTATGACTGAGGTTGTCACAGGCTTGAGCAACGACAATTATGTGGAAATTATTTCGGGTCTGCAGGAGGGCGATGTTGTTTATTACACAGAATACCAAGACAGCTTCTTCGGCATGATGGGTGGTATGAACTTTGGCGGCGGAATGCAGATGGGGGACCGTTCTTCCGGTGATTTCAGCGTCGGCAGACCTTCCGGCGATTTCGGTGGCGTCAGACCTTCCGGTGAATTTGGCAGTGGCATGCCTTCGGGCGGCAGAGGAATGGGTGGCTGATATGATCGAATTGAAGGATGTATGTAAATTTTATCAGGTCGGCGAAGACCGTGTTCGCGCACTGGACCATGCCAGTCTCCATATTAAGCCTCATGAGTTTGTCAGCATCATCGGGCCGTCGGGTAGTGGGAAGTCCACACTGATGAACATTATCGGATGTTTGGATGTGGCAGATGCGGGAACTTATTTGCTGGACGGTATGCCTATTGAGAGTTATTCCGAAAACGAGTTGGCACAGGTGCGCAACCGAAAAATCGGTTTTGTGTTTCAGAGCTTTAATCTGATTCCCAAAATGACTGCCGAGGAAAATGTGGAGCTGCCATTGATATATCAAGGCGTGAAACGCAGTGAGCGTGTGCGTCGCGTGAGGGAAGCACTGGAACGGGTTGGTTTGACCAATCGAGCCAAGCACTTGCCCACAGAGCTCAGCGGCGGTCAGCAGCAGAGAGTGGCGATTGCCCGAGCCATTGTGACGAATCCAAAGCTGATTCTGGCAGATGAACCCACAGGCGCACTGGACTCCAAAACAAGCCAAGAGATTATTGATGTTTTCCATGAGCTGCACGCACAGGGGAATACCATTGTGCTGATTACCCATGACAATGATGTTGCCAAGCAGGCGTCCCGTTCCGTTCATATTCTGGACGGACGGATCACGGAGGTGACCTTGTAATGGAAAAATGGTCTAAGGAACAGCTGATGGTGCAGATTGCAGAGTTAAAGGAAGGCATTTCCTACATCACAGGAGAAACTGTGGTGTTGTCCTTCCGTATGGCGGTGCGCAGTATTTTGTCAAGCAAGATGCGTGCGGCATTGACTATGCTGGGAATTATCATCGGAGTTATGGCTTTGGTAGTGTTGGTCAGTCTTGTAAACGGGGCAACCACCTCCGTTACCGATGCGGTGTCGGGGTTGGGTACCGATTTGTTGACAGTTACCGTGGAGGATGATAAGGGAGCGCCCATTACTCTGGAGATCCTGCAGCAATGGATGACGGAAGAGGAGAGTATTGGCTTGATCAACGCTGCAGCCTCTGACAGCTTCATTGTCAGAAATGAAGGGGATTATACCTCTACAACAGTTTATGGGGTGACACCTGCTTATTACGAAATTCAAGGCCTGCAGCTTGCCATGGGGCGCTGGTTCAAGCAGACGGACATTGATAACCGCAGCTATGTTTGTGTGATCAACGAAACAGCTGCGGAGGAATTGATCGGCTACACCGATTGCGTGGGGCAGCGTGTGAATATCAACAATGTCTCCTTTTTGGTGGTGGGAGTGCTGGCGGAGGAGGACTCCTTAACAGCTGTATATACCTCCGATGGACTGATGGTGTATATTCCGTTTACATCGCTGGTGACACTGTCCGATGCTGTTCCCTACACGGTGTCAAGCTTTTCCGTGGCGGCACCTGCAGGGATCAGTCTGGATGCTGCGGAAGAGTCGGTGACCAAGCTGCTGATGGAGCGATTTGAACAGGATGACGACGCTTTTGAAATCAATGCTCAAAATATGCTGGAGGATGCCATGAGCAGCATCACCTCGGTTCTGAGCATTTTGCTGGGCGGGATTGCAGCCATTTCTCTGGTGGTGGGTGGTATCGGAATCATGAATATCATGCTGGTGACGGTTACGGAGCGAACCCGTGAAATCGGGATCCGCAAGGCAATCGGTGCCAGTCGTACAACGATTTTGACCCAGTTTTTGATGGAAGCGGTGGTGCTGTGTATGATGGGCTGCGGCATGGGCATTTTCCTGTCCTGGGCGGTTTTGCAGATCGTATCTACCATTGTGGCAAGCACAGGCATGCGCTTTGCGCTCAACGGTGGCGTGGTCTTGATTGCGGTGGTGTTCTGTTTTCTGATCGGTGTGATTTTCGGGTTGTACCCTGCTAACAAGGCAGCAAAAATGAAGCCTATTGATGCGCTGCATTACGGAGGTTGATGATGAAGCAATTAAAACAATTGGCAGCGTTCCTATGGATGCGGCTTGGGGAGATGGATCGACAGAGCAGGAAGCGAATGATTGCAGCGGTTTATGCTGTGACACTGGTGATTGCCCTTGCGGTGATGCCCATGCTGGCAGCAAACAACAGAGGGGAGGATGGGCCAAAGCAGAGCATTCTGTCCGGAAAAACGGAGCTTGGAACCATTACAAAAGAACTGCATGTTGGCGGCACACTTTCTGAGAGCGATGCAGCTGCGATTCGTTTACCCGACGGAGTGAAAATCAAAGAATTTCTGGTAGAAAACTACTCCACAGTTCATAAAGGCGATGCGCTGGCATCGGTGGATCGGGTTTCCGTGATGACCGCAATCAGTGGTGTGCATGAAACGCTTGACTACTTGAAAGAAGAAATCGAAGGGGCTTCCAACAATACTGTTTCCAAAACCGTGACTGCGGCAGCAGGTGGAACCGTAAAGGTTGTGTATGCAAAAGAGGGCGACGATGTGGCAACGGTTATGACAGAGCATGGTGCCCTTGCTATTATTTCGCTGGACGATATGATGGCGGTAGAAATTGAAACAAAAGCAAGTCTCAACACGGGAGATCGTGTATGGGTAGGCTTTGAAGATGGTACGGAGGTATCGGGCTGCGTGGAATCCGCATACGACGGCACGGCAGTCATTACTGTAGAAGATGAAAACTATCCCATCGGCGCACAAGTCAAGGTTACGGACAGCAATGACAAAACGCTGGGAAAGGGCACATTGTATGTACATCACGGGTGGAACGCAGCAGCGTATTCGGGCACGGTATCCGCTGTGAACATCAGTGAAAACAAAACCATTTCTGCAGGGAAAGCTATTTTCACACTGAAAAACGCAGAAAACTCCTCTCATTTTGAAATGCTCAGTCGGCAGCACAGAGAATATGAGGAACTGATGCTGGAACTGTTCGTCATGTATCAGAATGGCTACATTCCTTCCCCCTGCGATGGGGTTGTCAGCGGAGTGGATTACGAAAGCATTCACTTGCTTGCCGACACCGGCGGCGAATATACTGTTTCTCTGCTTGCCAATGCGCCCGCGGGAGAGGCAGATGCGGTTTACGACAATTATGTAGGCCAATTGGCAGCTGCTTCCGATGGACAGTGGTCTGTTCTGCTGAATCCGCAAAACTGCGGTGATGTGGACTATATGGCGTTAGACAATGTTTCTGTGGATACCGCACTGATGACAGAAGGCCCGATGCTGATGACCCCCGTTACCGTGTTTGAGTATTCCGAGTATGGGTGGCAGGTAGTAACCGCAGATGTTCGGCAAGGGGATATTTTGCTGTTTGCATCGGACAGCTCCGCCTGTGTCTGGGCGGTTCGTCTGGCAAAGGGTGAGATCACGGAACCTTCTCCAAGCCCTACACCTACTCCAACTCCGACACCCTCAACTCAGCCGGATTCGGAAGATGCGCAGCCGTCTGTTTCTCCCAATCCAAACGGTGGAGAGGCTCAGCAAAGTCGTCCTTCCGCAGGCGGTAATGGGAACGGCTTCGGCGGAATGGGCAGTATGACAATAGAGGATGAAACTGTACTGTTTGATCTGGAGGGTACGGACATTCTGTTCGTAACACCGCAGGATAAGGTAACGCTCGATGTTTCGGTGGATGAATCCGATATCGGTTCTCTTTCCTTGGGGATGGAAGCGACTGTCACGGTGGATGTGCTGAACGGCGAAGAATATACTGCCAAAATTACCGAGCTGTGTGTGACAGGCTCAAATGAAGGCGGCAGCAGCAAATATTCCGTAGAACTGACGATGGATCGTGCTCCCAATATGCTGGCAGGACAAAGTGCGACTGCAACAATCAAGATTTTTGCCAGGGAAAATGTACTGAGAGTTCCCGTGGCTGCATTGTCAGAAACCGGAACGCAGACTGTGATTTACACGGGAAAATCCGGAGATGAATTGAAAAAGCCTGTTGAAGTTACAACAGGCCTGTCTGATGGGGAATATGTGGAAATCACCTCGGGACTAACCGAGGGACAGACGTATTATTATGCCTATTACGATACATTGGAGCTGTCTGCATCGGTGAAAGGATAATGTTATAAAAAGATAGACCTGAGTTTCGTTTTTACTCAGGTCTATTTTTATGGTTTATAGGAGGCTGCAAGATGAGCGATATTAACTTAGCTCATCCGGAATTTCATTAATGCCATGCTTGTCCCATTCGCTATCAGAGATTCCGTATTCAGCATACGAATAACCCGCGCCAAACGCATGAGAAGCCATGCTGTTATGCAAAGTGATTCATTTACTCCCACTCCACTGTGGCGGGAGGCTTACTCGTAATATCGTAAACGATGCGGTTGATACCCCGTACCTCATTCACGATGCGCACAGAGATTCGGTCCAGCACCTCATAGGGAATACGCGCCCAGTCTGCTGTCATGAAGTCATCGGTTGTGACAGCACGGAGCGCCAGTGTGTAGTCATAGGTTCTGCCGTCGCCCATAACACCGACGCTGCGGGTGTTGGTCAGAACAGCAAAATATTGACTGAGGTACTGATCCTGTCCTGCCTTGGCAATCTCTTCACGAAAAATAAAATCAGCCTGCCGCAGGGTATCGGCTTTCTCCTTCGTAATATCCCCGATGATACGGATGGCAAGGCCGGGACCGGGGAAGGGCTGACGGCTGACCAGATATTCCGGCAGGCCAAGCTCCCGGCC
>JAFQDR010000243.1 GCA_017415945.1 Oscillospiraceae bacterium | reverse complement strand
TTACCCGGGGGATACGCTCCACTCGCTTGCGCTGATTTTGAGATGAAGCGCCCATTTGCAAACGATGCTGACTGATAATGTGATTCCCATCAACGACGCTCGGTCGGTATGACAGGCCTTTTGTAGGTTTCCGTCCTTACAGGGGAGAGTGAGTTCGCTGCACCATGAGACAAGGGGAGCGGTTCGTGTCTCGAAGTACAGTGTGGTTGAATCGCAGCAAAACTCTTATGGTGCGGAAAACGAACTACATTCGTAAGCGCGGTAGAAGCCGAACAAACATCTTTCGGCATTTGTTTTCCTCTTTGTGTTTTATGCTCAAAAATGCACAGAAATCACCCCGAATTTTTTGCTGAAAATCGGGGGAATAAAATGCTCAAATCATCTTGCTTTTTCGGTGGGGCACTGATATAGTATTAACACACGGAGTGGGGAGAAGTGGTGCACTTGTGCATGGTTTTCCCACAATTGTGCAGGAGGTGTCGAAGTAAGGATATCTGCTGTGAAAGAGGAATTGGGAGGTGGACAGCCATGACAGGTGAATATCAGCATACACTGGATGCCAAGGGAAGGTTGTTCATTCCCGCACGTATGCGCGAGGAGCTGGGGGATGTGTTCTATCTGACCATCTCTCCCGATCGCTGCTTGAGCGCATATAACAGTGAGCATTGGCAGAGCCTTTGTGATAAGGTCAATGCCATGCCCTTTGTAAAACAGCGGAAGATGCGTCCGCTGTTTGCCCATGCCACCCGTTGTGAGCTGGATGCCCAAGGCAGAGTGCTGATTCCCGCCAACCTCCGTGAATATGCGGGGCTGACCAAGGCGGTCACGGTAGTGGGCAACAATAATCATGCAGAGTTTTGGGATACCAAGGCATGGAACGATATTTTCGCATTTGAGACCACACCCGAGAACATTCTCTCGGTTATGGAGGAGCTGGATTTTTAATGGAATTTTCTCATGTTCCCGTACTACTGTGGGAGTGTATTGAGGGATTGAATATTAAGCCCGATGGCATATATGTAGACGGCACCCTTGGCCGCGGCGGTCACTCCGAGGAAATCGCAAAGCGTTTGACTACGGGTAAGCTGATCTCCATTGACCAAGACCAACAGGCTATTGACGAGGCAGGTGCCCGTCTGGCTCCCTACGGAGATAAGGTCATTCTGGTGAAGGATAATTTCAGAAACACTGCCGCGATTCTGGAACGTCTGGGCTTTGACGGCGTAGATGGGATGCTGTTTGATTTGGGTGTAAGCTCTCCCCAGTTGGACGATGCGGAGCGTGGATTTTCGTACATGAACGATGCACCTTTGGATATGCGTATGGACCGCAGTGCGGCGGTCACTGCGTACGATGTGGTGAACACTTGGAGCGAGTTTGAGCTGAAGCGTATTCTCCGAGATTATGGGGAGGAGCGCAATGCAGGCCGCATCGCTTCCAAAATTGTCCGTGTCCGTGCGGACAAGCCCATTGAAACTACCTTGGAGCTGGTGGATGTGATCCGCAGCGCAATGCCCGCAGCGGCACTGCGAGAAAAGCAGCATCCTGCAAAGCGCAGCTTCCAGGCGATCCGCATTACGGTAAACGATGAGCTGGGGGCGGTGGAGGATATGATCCGTACCGTGCCCGATAAGCTGAACAAGGGCGGACGGCTGTGTGTCATCAGCTTCCACTCTTTGGAGGACCGTTTGATCAAAAACGGCATTGCAGCCAGAGAAAACGGCTGCACCTGTCCCCGTGAGGCACCTATCTGCACCTGTGGATTTGTGCAGACCCTGCGGAACGTATACCGCAAGCCCGTGGTATCCGCACAGAGGGAACTGGACGATAACCCCAGAGCCCGCAGTGCGAAGCTGCGTGTGGCGGAACGCGTATAAGGGTTTGCGCCATGGCACAGGGGGGCAGACCACGGAACCAAAAGAAACACAAGGGCGCTGTGTACACCACGGTGCCCCTTACGGTAGTGGGAGCGGCATTAGTGGCAGCCATGATGGTGCTGCTGTTGCTGTCCAAATCTCAGCTGAGCCAATTGGGCTTCGAGATCACCGCTCTGGAACAGGAGCTGGAAGAATTGGAGTCCCGCCGAGATAAGCTTCTGATCGCTCAAACGGAAGCGTATGGCTTGGAACGGGTGGAGCGATATGCCAAGGAGGTCCTGGGCATGGTTCACCCCAACCCCGATCAGTACAGAATGATAGACATAGAGTAAATCACAGGGTCATATTTGCGGAGCTGCTCCGTAAAATGTAGGGAAGCTGCATAAATGGAGTGAATACCTATGTCAAAGGAAAAGGTTCAAGATCGGCGTACTTATGCCCCAAATGAAATGATGCTTCGCCGCACACTTGTTCTGATGATGGTGTGCGGCATTGCTGCGTTTGCGGTTTTGATCGGACGTCTGTTTCTCCTGCAGGTGGTGGAGCATGAGAAATATGCCTCCATGGCCATCGAACAGCAGCTGCGGCAGACCACTGTCAGCGCGGCACGGGGGACGATCTATGACCGCAATGGTACGGTGCTGGCGGCAAGCGCGGATGTATATACCGTGTTCCTCAGCCCCGCGGAAATCGCAAAAAACAAAAACAATCCTTATGAAACTCCGGAATTTATTGCGGAGCATCTTTCCAAAATACTAAATATAGAGTATAATAAGCTGTTAGAAATGGCACAAGACACTAAGTCTTGGTATAAGACCGCAGCACGCAAGGTGGATGATGAAACCGCCGAGGCGGTGCGGAGGTTCAAAGCGGAATATGACTTGGTGGGTGTAAAGCTGGAAACGGATACCAAGCGGTTCTATCCCTTCGGCAGTCTGGCAGCCCATGTGATCGGCTTTGTGGGTATGGAAAATACGGGGCTCAGCGGCATTGAGGCGTATTATGACGAGTATCTTAAGGGTACCGACGGACGCTCCGTTCGTGCCACTACCGCCATGGGCACCCGTATGCTGTTCAGCAATTTTGAGGAATACTATGATGGTGTGGACGGCAACAATGTGATGCTGACCATTGACGAGACCATCCAGTATTACGTAGAGAAGCACCTCCAACAGGCTGTTGAGGATTACGATATCCAAAACGGTGCCGCTGCCATTGCTGTGGATGTGAACACCATGGAGATTTTGGCCTTGGCCTCTCTGGGAAATTTTGACCTGAACGATTACCAGACCGTCAGTGATGAGGTGCAGGCGAAAATCAACACCGCAGCTACCAAGGAGGAGCGTGCCAAGCTTCTGGCAGATGCCCAGCAGGCACAGTGGAGATGTAAGGCCATTTCCGATACCTATGAGCCCGGCTCCACCTTTAAGATTTTGACCCTTGCCATGGCATTGGAGGAAGGCGTCACCGATTTGAACGACAGTTTTGCCTGTGGCGGCAGCATCCGTGTGGCAGGGGACAGCCAGCCAAGAAAGTGCTGGAAGACCCAAGGCCACGGGGCACAGACCTTGACCCAAGCCACCCAACATTCCTGCAACGTTGCTTTTATCAATTTAGGTCTGCGGGTAGGTGCGGAGCGGTTTTACGATTACTGTGAAGCCTTCGGTCTGCTGAAGCTCCCCGATGATACGTCCCTGACTCCTACGGGGAAAACGGGTATCGATTTGGCGGGGGAGAGCGGCAGCATCTGGTGGAGCAAGAATGTGTTCTGCAAGGAAGACAGCCTCAGCCAGCTGGCGGCGGCATCCTTCGGGCAGACTTTTACCATAACTCCCATTCAACTGATTACGGCTGTCAGCGCCTGTGTCAACGGCGGCTATCTGCGGCAGCCCTATCTGGTGAAGCAGATCACCGATAAGGACGGCAATGTGGTTATGGAACATGAACCCAAGGTGCTGCGTCAGGTAATCAGCGAGGAGACCTCCGCAACCGTGCGCCAAATTCTGGAGCAGGTGGTGGGGGACCCCAATGAAGGCACGGGTCGTAACGCCTATGTGTCGGGCTACCGTATCGGCGGCAAGACGGGCACATCGGAAAATGTAGTGATGATCGCCCAGACGGGGCAAAAGGAATACATCGTGTCCTTTGTGGGCTTTGCACCCGCGGATGATCCGCAGATCGCCATTTTGGTGCTGTTGGATTCCCCAAGCAATGCAAGCGGTGTCTACATCAGCGGCGGTCAAATGGGCGCCCCTACGGTGGGCAATATGATGCGGGATATCCTGCCCTACTTGGGTGTGGAGCCCGAATTTTCGGAAGAAGAAACGGAAACCATGGATAAAACGGTTCCGAAGCTCACGGGACTGACCCTGCAGGAGGCGCAGCGTCAGCTGACGACTGCGGGACTTACCTACCGAACCATCGGCACCGGCGACACCGTTACCGATCAGCTTCCCTATGAGGGCAGTGTGATTGTGGCGGGCTCCCAGGTGATTTTGTATATGGGCGCACAGCCCTCGGGAGGCACAGAAGCAGTTCCGGATGTGACGGGCTATACCTATGAGGAGGCGGCTCGGCTGCTGAACGGATATGGTCTGTTTATGCGGACAGAGTCCTCCGTGACAGACCCACGTACCCAGCTGGTCAGCGCACAAGCGCTGCCACCGGGGACCCAAGTGCGGCACGGTACGGTGCTGCAGGTAACGCTGGTGAGCGGCGACAGCGGTATGCTGGGCCGATACTAAAACTCAAATTGAATCCCAACATAGTGTATTCAATTTGAAGAGGAGAAGCAGCGGCGCGAGCGCTATCCGCTCATGCTTGAGCGGAAAGCGATGCAGAGCTCGCTTCGACGAGAGGTGAAAGATATGAAACTGAAAGAAATACTCCGTGAGATCGCGGTATTGTCATGTTCTGTGGATTTGGATACAGAAATCACGGACATTACCAACGACTCCAGAGCGGTGACAGACGGCTGCCTGTTTGTGGCGGTAAAGGGTCTGACCACCGACGGACATCGATATATTCCCATGGCTATGGATAAGGGTGCGGCGGCAGTGATTTGTCAGGACATTCCCCAGGGGGATGTTCCTTATGTACAGGTTGCAGACAGCCGCAGGGCACTGGCTATGGGGGCGACAGCCTTTTTCGGTGATCCTTCCTCCAAAATGAAGGTCATCGGCGTGACGGGCACCAACGGCAAGACCACGACCACCAGCCTCATCAAGCATGTGCTGGAGCAGGCGGTGGGTGCCAAGGTGGGCATGATCGGCACCAATGGCAACTGGGTGGGGGACGAGATGCTCCCCAGTACCCACACCACCCCCGAGTCCCGTGATCTGCAGGCACTGTTTGCGAAAATGCTGGAGGCGGGCTGCACCCATGCGGTCATGGAGGTCAGCTCCCATGCGCTCCATCAGGGGCGTGTGGACGGCACCGATTTCGATGTGGGCGTGTTTACTAATTTGACGCAAGACCACTTGGATTACCATGTGACCATGGAGGCCTACGCCGAGGCCAAGGCAGGCTTATTCCGCCGCTGTAAATTCGGTGGGGTCAATGCCGATGACCCTTGGGCGGAGACCATGATGGATGGTGCGACTTGTCCCATTCTGACCTACGCGGTCAACAGTGAGGCGGATCTGGTTGCGGAGGATCCTGTGTTCCGTGCCGACGGTGTGGCTTTTGACGCAGTGTACCGGGGAAAACGATGTCCCGTGAAACTTGCTGTTCCCGGCACCTTCTCGGTGTATAACGCACTGACCGTATTGGCTGCGGTGCTGCAGCTGGGGATCGGCTTGGAAGCTGCCTGTGAAGCATTGAACACCGCAAAGGGGGTCAAGGGTCGTGTGGAGGTGGTTCCCACAGACGGGGATTACACCATTCTCATCGACTATGCCCATACCCCCGATGCACTGGACAATGTGCTGGACTCCATGCGCAAGGTTACGGATGGACGTCTGGTGGTACTGTTTGGCTGCGGAGGAGACAGAGACCGTACCAAGCGGCCCATTATGGGGCGCATTGCACAGGCCAATGCGGATCTGGTCATTGTGACCAGCGATAACCCCAGAACCGAAGACCCTATGGAGATCATCGATGAGATCCTGACAGGGATGCACAAGGGGCTCGGGCCTGTGCAGGTGATCGAAAATCGCCCCCAAGCCATCGCATGGGCCATCGAGAACCATGATCCTGGAGATGTGATCATTTTAGCGGGCAAGGGGCACGAGGATTATCAAATCATCGGTACCACCAAGTACCATATGGACGAGAGAGAAATCGTCGCTGAGGTATTGAACAAAAGGAGAGAGAGAAAATGAGCATGGGTTTAATGATTGCTTTTATGATTGGATTTGTGACTGCTGCCATCGTCGGTGCAGTGGTCGTGCCTTTCCTGCGTAAGGTAAAGGCGGGGCAGATGATCAAGGAGATCGGCCCCAACTGGCATATGCATAAAAACGGTACCCCCACCATGGGCGGCGTGATCTTCATTGCGGCGGTCACCGCAGCCTGCCTGACAGCGGGCTGGGCCAATATCCAAAACGGTGAGTACGGACATCTGGTATGTCTGCTGCTGGCCATCGCTTTTGGCGTTGTTGGCTTCATTGACGACTATGAAAAGCTGCGCCACAAGCAGAACATGGGTCTGACCGCAAAGAAGAAGCTGATCCTGCAGCTGGCGGTATCTCTGGTGTTCATTCTGGTCATGCGCCGTCTGGGCTACATTACCCCCAATCTGTATATTCCCTTTGTGAATGTGACTCTGCCCATTCCCGAACCCATTTACTTCGTATTCGCGGCATTCGTCATTGTTGGCTGTGTCAATGCGGTAAATCTGACCGACGGTGTTGACGGTCTGGCAAGCGGCGCTACCTTCCCCGTGATGATCTTCTTTGTTGTGGTCACCTACTTCTGGGGCAGCGCATACGGCGCATTGGGCGTGTTCGCATCCGGTCTGGCAGGCGGTCTGCTGGGCTTCCTGATTTATAACTTTAACCCTGCCAAGGTCTTTATGGGCGACACAGGCTCCCTGTTTTTGGGCGGTGCTGTGGCAGCTCTGGCATTTGCGTACGATATGCCTCTGATCCTCATTGTTCTGGGCATTGTGTATATTGTAGAGACCTTGTCTGTCATCATCCAAGTTGGCTATTTCAAGCTCTCCGGCGGCAAGCGCATCTTTAAGATGGCACCCTTCCATCATCATCTGGAACTGGGTGGCTGGCTGGGCCACAAGTGGACCGAAAAGCAGCTGTTTGTTCTGGTTGTTGTGGTATCTACACTGGCAGGTCTGCTGTCCTTTATGGGCATCAGCGGCCGCTTCGTAGCTTGACGGTTGTTCCGCTGAGGCGGGACAGGAAGGTTCTGATACATGGAATATTCTCCCACCCGTCTTACGGCATCCCGCACATCCGCTCCCGCAAGTGAGAAGGATGTGGACTTTGTGTTTCTGGTGCTGACCATGCTGCTGCTTACCATGGGCGTGGTCATGGTGCTGTCTGCCAGCTTTGTCCGTGCGTACTACACGGAAGGCAGCGCCACCTATTACTTTGTACGACAACTGATTTTTGCGGTGACCGGGATCGTGATCATGCTCACAGCATCCCGGTTTCCCATATCCTTTTACCGACGGCTCAGTTTTCCCTTTTTGGCAGCAACCCTGGTGTTGCTGCTTTTGGTGCTTTTCATTGGTGTGGGTACAGGCGGCGGTGTGCGCCGCTGGCTGGACTTCGGTTTCTTTACGGTACAGCCCTCGGAGTTTGCCAAAATCGCTGTGATTTTGACCTTTGCGCATATGATCTGTCGGTTTCGAGGGGCTATGAGCAGCTTCCAATGGGGGATTCTGCCCTTTGCGGGGATCCTGCTTATCATCGGTATACTGCTGGTACTGCAGCCCCATATGTCCGCTACCATCATCATTTTCGCCATCGGGGCTGTAATGATGTTCATGGGCGGTGCACAGCTCATTTGGTTTATTGCAGGAGGCAGTCTGCTGGTGATCGCATTCACAGCCATCACGGTGCTGTTTCCATATGTATCCACCCGTATCACCACATGGCTGGACCCCTGGTCCAATCTCCGTGGGGACGGGTATCAAATCGTCCAGTCCATCTATGCCATTTCCTCGGGAGGCTTGTTTGGACTGGGGCTTGGCAACAGCCGACAAAAATATTTATATCTCCCCGAGGAGCACAACGACTTTATTTTCGCTGTGGTTTGCGAGGAACTTGGGTTTGTGGGGGCGACCCTGATTTTGCTCCTGTTCGCTCTGCTGATTTGCAGAGGCTATTGGATTGCATTTCACTGCCATGACCGCTACAGCTTTTTGGTGGCGGCGGGCATTTCCACCCTGCTGGCTATGCAGGTGATATTGAACGTGGCTGTGGTGACCAACACCATACCCTGTACAGGGATTTCCCTTCCATTCTTCAGCTACGGAGGCACTGCCCTTTGGATCGAGCTGGGGGAAATGGGGATCATTTTGAGTATATCCCGCGGCATATGGACGGGAACACCCAAGCCAAAACAGAGAACACAAGAAAGGAACAAGATATGAGATTTATGTTTGCCTGCGGCGGTACAGCCGGACATATCAATCCCGCGATTGCCGTTGCGGGGAGAATCAAGGAGCTGCTGCCCGATAGTGAATTTTTGTTCGTGGGGGCAAAGGGCAAGATGGAAGAGGATCTGGTGCCCAGAGCGGGCTATCCCATTGAGCTGATCGAGATTACCAATGTCAGCCGCAGCCTCAGCCCTGCGGGCATCAAGCATAATGTGAAAACTGTCCTGAATGTGGTGAAAAGCCTCGGGGCATCCAAGAAGCTTATTCGGGAATTTCGTCCCGATGTTGTGGTCGGTACAGGGGGCTATGTGTGCTTCCCCGTGCTGAAGGCCGCGCAGTCCATGGGCATTCCCACGGTGCTCCACGAGTCCAATGCAGTCCCCGGTTTGACCACCAAGATGCTGGCAGGGGGCGTGGACGTGATGATGGTGGGCTTTGAGGACAGCAAGGCAGCCTATAAAAACAGCGAATCCGTTGTGGTAACGGGTACTCCCGTCCGCGGAGACTTCCGTACCTACGGCAAGGAAGCTGCGAAAGCGGAGCTGGGCATTGACCCCAAGGAAAAGCTCATCGTGTCTGTTTGGGGCTCCTTGGGTGCTTCTCGCATGAACGAGATCATGGCGGATTTTATAGCGGATACATATGAGACGAGTGCGTTTAACCTGATCCATGCTGCCGGCAGAGAGCGCTACGATACCATGATGGAGCGCTTGGGGGCGCTGTGTCCCGCAGGCTGCAGCCGACATGGCTATGATGTGCGGCCTTATATTTACGATATGTCCCGCGTGATGGCGGCGGCAGACTTGGTGGTATGCCGCGCAGGCGCATCCACGCTGGCGGAGCTGGCTCTGATGGGGAAACCCTGTGTGCTGGTGCCCTCTCCCAATGTGACCGCTAACCATCAGGAAAAGAACGCCCGCGTACTGGAACGAGCAGGTGGCGCGGTGGTACTGGTGGAAAACGGTTTGACCTCTGACCGATTCCGTGAGACCGTTATGGAACTCATTGGGGATGAAAAACGTCTGAACAGTATGGCGGAGGCTATGGCCAAGGCTGCCCCTGCGGATGCCACCGAGCGCATCACCGATGTGGTGCTGAATCTGGCTTACAAGCAATAACCAATCCCCAAGACCCCGCATACAATGCTTTACATTGATGTGGGGAGGTATTGGGATGGGATTATGGACGATCAGAGGCGGAAGACCTTTGTATGGAACCGTCCGCGTGCAGGGGTCGAAAAACGCTGCCCTTGCAATTTTGGCAGGCTGCCTTGCGATAGGCGGCGTGTCAGTGCTGGAGAATATTCCACGTGTCACGGTTGTGGAGAAGACCCTTTCCGTTCTGCGTGCCCTTGGATGCCGCGTGAAGCGGGAGGGGGATCGTGTGACTGTGGACAGTCGAGAGGCGACCATGGAGGGGCTGCCGGCTCCTCTTATGGAAACGCTGCGGTCGTCTGTACTGTTTCTGGGGGCTATGCTGGCACGGTTTGGAAAGGCTGCGGTCCCTATGCCGTCGGGCAGTGTTCTCGGTCC
>JAFQDR010000242.1 GCA_017415945.1 Oscillospiraceae bacterium | reverse complement strand
TGAAGGATCTGGGCGTTAAGTACTGCATCGTCGGTCACTCCGAACGCCGTGCATACCACGGTGAAACCGACGTGATCGTAAACGCTAAGGCAAAGAAGCTGCTGGAAGCAGGCATCACCCCCATCATCTGCGTGGGTGAAACTCTGGACGAACGTGAACGCGGCCTGACCATGGATCTGATCAGCCTGCAGGTTCGCGGCGTTCTCAACGGCCTGACCGATGCTGAGGTTCGCCGCTGCATCATTGCTTACGAACCCGTTTGGGCAATCGGCACCGGCAAGACCGCTACCGCCGAACAGGCACAGGAAGTCTGCGAACACGTACGCTCCGTGATCCGCAAGCTGTACGACGCAAAGACCGCTCGCTCCACCGTTATCCAGTACGGCGGCTCCATGAACGCAAAGAACGCAGCGGAACTGCTGGCTTGCCCCGACATCGACGGCGGCCTCATCGGCGGCGCATCTCTGAAGCCCGCTGACTTCTCCGTGATCGTTAACGCTGCCTGCGAGGAAGAATAATGGCAAACAAGATTGCTCTTATCATTCTGGACGGCTACGGCATCGGCGTTCCCAACAGCGGCAATGCCATCTACATGGCAAACACCCCTGTTATGGATGAGCTGCTGGCCCACAGCCCCGTCACCCACCTGTCCGCTTCCGGTCTGGACGTAGGTCTGCCTGCCGGTCAGATGGGCAACTCCGAGGTAGGTCACACCAACATCGGCGCAGGCCGTGTGGTGTTCCAGATCCTGCCCAAGATCTCCGAGGAGATCAAGAACGGCAAGTTCTTTGAAAACAAGACCTATATCAATGCCATGGACGCTGCCAAGGAAGGCGGCAAGGCACTGCACATTATGGGTCTCATGTCCGATGGCGGCGTGCACAGCCACATCGACCACATTCTGGCCTGCATGGATATGGCAAAGCAGCGCGGTCTGGAAAAGGTGTATGTACACGCTTTCCTGGACGGCCGTGACGTTGCTCCCACCTCCGGCAAGGACTTTGTACAGCGTCTGCAGAACCACTGCGAAGCTCTGGGCAATGCCAAGATCGGTGTTGTTTCCGGCCGCTTCTACGCAATGGACCGTGACAAGCGCTGGGACCGCGTAGAGCAGGCTTACAACGCTCTGACTCTGGGCGAAGGCGTACAGGCTGCCGATGCGGTTCAGGCCATCGCAGACAGCTACGCACAGGGCGTCACCGACGAATTTGTGCTGCCCACTGTTTGCTGCCCCGACGCAAAGATCAATGAAGGGGACTCCGTCATCTTCATGAACTTCCGTCCCGACCGTGCCCGCGAAATGACCTGGGCGCTGACTCTGCCCGACTTTGATGGCTTTGACCGCAAGAAGACCGTGTTCCCTCTGAACTACGTCTGCACTGCACAGTATGACGAAAAGCTCACCTGCCCCATTGCTTATCCTCCCGAAGTGCTGGAATGCACTCTGGGCGAATATGTGGCGGGCAAGAATCTGAAGCAGCTGCGCATTGCGGAAACCGAAAAGTACGCACACGTCACCTTCTTCTTCAACGGCGGCGTGGAAACCGTATACCCCGGTGAGGACCGTATCCTCATCGATTCTCCCAAGCAGTTCCCCACCTATGACCTGATCCCCGAAATGAGTGCGGTTCCCGTTGCGGAAGCTCTCGTGGAGCAGATCAACACCGAAAAGTACGACATGATCATCTGCAACTTTGCAAACTGTGACATGGTCGGCCACACCGGTGACATGAATGCAGCCATCAAGGCAGTGGAAACTGTGGATGCCTGCGTGGGCAAGGTGATGGAGGCCTGCAAGGAACACGGCTACATTGTCTGTGTTACCGCGGACCACGGCAATGCCGATCTGATGTTTGATGAAAACGGCAAGGTCAACACTGCCCACACCACCAACCCCGTTCCCTTCCTGGTGAAGAACGCTACCGCCATCCTGAAGCCCGGCAGACTGTGCGACATCGCACCTACCATGCTGGAGCTGATGGGGCTGGAGATCCCCTCTGAAATGACAGGCGAAAGCCTGCTTCTCCCTATCGTTGAATAATATTTTATAAAGGAGATATACATTATGAAGCAGTATTTTGAAATCGTTGACGTAATGGCTCGCGAGATCCTGGACTCCCGCGGCAACCCCACCGTTGAAGTTGAAGTTACCCTGGAAGACGGCACCGTAGGTCGTGCTGCTGTTCCCTCCGGCGCTTCCACCGGCGTTCACGAAGCATGCGAACTGCGTGACGGCGACAAGGCTCGTTACCTGGGCAAGGGCGTTTCCAAGGCAGTTGAAAACGTCAACACCGAGCTGTGCGAAGCTCTGGTAGGTCTGAACGTTCTGGATCAGGCTTACATCGACAACCTGATGATCGAAATCGACGGCACCGAAAACAAGTCTCGTCTGGGCGCAAACGCTATTCTGGGCGTATCTCTGGCTTGCGCAAAGGCAGCTGCAGAAGCTACCGGCTCCAGCCTGTACAACTACATTGGCGGCTGCAACGCTAAGACCCTGCCCGTTCCCATGATGAACGTTCTCAACGGCGGCGCACACGCTTCCGGCTCCAACGTTGACATCCAGGAATTCATGGTCATGCCCGTTTCCGCAAAGTCCTTCAAGGAAGCTCTGCGTATGTGCGCTGAAGTATTCCACGCTCTGAAGAAGATCGTTAAGGCTAACGGCGTTGGCGACGAAGGCGGCTACGCTCCCAACCTGGAATCCGACGTAGACGCTCTGAAGGCTCTGGTTGCTGCTATGGAAGCTGCAGGCTACAAGCCCTACGAAGACTTCAAGATCGCTATCGACGGCGCTGTTGCTGACTGGTTCAACCCCGAAGACGAATGCTACCACCTGCCCAAGCGCGGCACCGTTATGACCCGCGAACAGATGGTTGATATGTGGGAAGACTTCGCTAACAAGTACCCCATCGTTTCCATCGAAGACGGCATGGCAGAAGACGACTGGCAGGGCTGGAAGATGCTGATGGACCGCATCGGTGACCGTGTACAGCTGGTAGGCGACGACCTGTTCGTTACCAACACCAAGCGCATTAAGAAGGGCATCGAGCTGGGCTGCGCAAACGCTGTTCTGATCAAGCTGAACCAGATCGGCACCCTGACCGAAACTCTGGACGCTATCGCTATGGCACACCGTGCAGGCTGGACCGCTATCGTTTCTCACCGCTCCGGTGAAACCGAAGACACCACCATCGCTGACATCTCCGTTGCTACCAACGCAGGTCAGATCAAGACCGGTGCTCCCAGCCGTTCCGACCGTGTAGCAAAGTACAACCAGCTGCTGCGCATCGAAGAAGAACTGGACAACGTCGCTCAGTACCCCGGCAACGACGCTTTCTTCTCCATCAAGTAATTTTTCTTGAAGAAGAATCCTTTTAAGTGAATATAAGGTGTTTACATCGGCAACAATAACCGATGTAAACACCTTTTTCTTTAGGAGGAATTTTATGAACGAGGAATATAACGAGTCCGGCGGTCTGCTGGGCGGCAAGGGCTTTTACATAGCCCTGATGCTATGTGTGTCCGTGATCGCACTGTCTGCGTGGATGATCGTCAACAACAGCGGGGAGGATGAGGAGGCAGAGCAGGTTTCCGTCACAAGCACCCCCTATGCCTACCAGGATGTCTCCCAATGGAATCCCGATCCAAAGCCCACGGAGGTGATCCTGCAGGAGATCCCCGATGTGGCGGAAATCTTTGAACCCGTACCAACCGAGGAGCCTGTGGCAGAGGTCATTGCGGAAATGACCCCTCCCATGGAGGAAGCCGTCGCTCCCGTGAAGCGTTCCTATGTATGGCCCGTGATCGGTGAGGTAGAGGCAGATTACAGCATGGATGCCCTGCTGTACAATGAGACTCTGGGAGACTGGCGCACCCATGACGGCATCGACATTGCCGCGCCTGTGGGGGAATATGTCCGCGCAGCCACCCAAGGCACCGTGACGGAGGTTTATGAGGATGTGCTGTATGGCACCACCGTTGTTATGGATCATGGAGACGGACTCATGAGCTACTATGCAAACCTGATGGCGGAACCTGTGGTGAAGGTTGGAGACGAGCTGCTGGCAGGGGATGTGATCGGCAGTGTAGGGGAGACGGCCCTTTGTGAGACCGCACAGGCACCCCATCTGCACTTTGCCATGTCTCTGGATGACAAGAGCATCGACCCCCACGACTATATGCCTGTTCTTTGAAGCATGAGGCTGTGCTGCACAGCCTCAATTTTTTATAAAAATGTTGCAAAAAAGTGTTGACAAAATAGTGGTTCATGGATATAATAATTTCTGTTGCGGCGGCATAGCTCAGTTGGCCAGAGCACACGGTTCATACCCGTGGTGTCCCTAGTTCGAATCTTGGTGCCGCTACCACAAAATCTCCCCAATGGCCATTGGGGAGTAAATAAGGCCCGGTGGTCAAGCGGTTAAGACACCGCCCTGTCACGGCGGTAACCGGGGTTCGAGTCCCCTACGGGTCACCAAAACAAACCGCCAATTCACGCGAGTGGATTGGCGTTTTGTTTTGGTGTACTCTTCTCTTTTCACCTTTCTCTCTTCACTTTTCTCTTGGCGAGCGTGAATGGCGTTTTGAGAGAAAAGATAAGAGAGAAAAGAGAAAAGAAGTGGTCAAATCCAATTCTGACGAATTGAATTTGATATTGAAAACGAAATGTGATCCGTTTCCGAAAGGAAGCGGATTTTTGCTTTGTATCATTCTTTCGAACGTTTTTTCATTGTTCAACGGTCCGATAAAATCCAATGAATCCATTGGCTTCGATCGGATGATGAAAATGATTGTAATTTGGTTAGGATATGTCATATATATTTTTAACCAAAGCTTTACGATCGTCCCGTTGACAGCTGCGTTTTTGATGTGATACATTGTATACATCCAAGAGGGAGTAGTCGGCGCAGCTATGCTGCGTGACAAGTCAACATAACTCGGCATATTTGCCTGGCTTGTATGAAATGACCAGACTCATGGGCGTGATGATTGCGTTCATGTTGTCCGGTCTTTTTTTTATGCGTGAAATTAGGAAAGGATGGTTTCAATGAAATTCTATTGTGAAGAAGCTGCTGTTGCTTTGGGGCAGACCAAGAGCTGCAGGGATGGTCTGTCCACGGAAGAAGCACAGCGCCGTTTGGAAGCTAACGGTAAAAACAAGCTGAATGAGCCTGAAAAGGATTCTCTGCTCAAGCGATTCTTTCAGCAGATGACAGACCCCATGATCATTATCCTGCTGGTTGCCGCATTCATCAGCGGTGTGCTTTCGGTTGTGGAAGGGGAAAGCATGGCCGATGTGGTCATCATTTTGGCTGTTGTTATCATCAATGCGGTTCTGGGCGTATATCAGGAAAGCAAGGCAGAAAAAGCAATTGAAGCACTGCAGGAAATGTCTGCTGCCATGTCCAAGGTACTGCGTGACGGCAAGCTTGTTTCCGTACGCAGCGAGGATTTGGTTGTAGGCGACATCATCCTGCTGGAGGCAGGGGATGCGGTTCCTGCCGACGGTCGTCTGATTGAAAATGCCAGCTTGAAAATTGAAGAAGCTGCGCTGACAGGGGAATCTGTTCCCGTGAATAAGATGATCGATATTCTCAATCTGTCCGATGGGGCGAAGGATTTTCCTCTGGGCGACAGAAAGAATATGGTGTATATGGGCTCTACGGTGGTGTACGGCCGCGGCGTTGCTGTGGTTACCGCAACGGGCATGGATACGGAAATGGGCAAGATCGCCGATGCACTGGTACAGGCGGAAGAAGGGGAAACTCCTCTCCAGAGAAAGCTGCATCAGCTGTCCAAGATCCTGACTTGGCTGGTTCTGGGTGTTTGCGTTGTGATTTTCGGTGTACAGATCCTTCGTGCAGGGGGACTGGATCTGCACGTGATTCTGGATTCCTTCATGGTTGCGGTATCTCTTGCCGTTGCTGCCATTCCCGAAGGTCTGGCGGCGGTGGTTACCGTGGTTTTGTCCATTGGCGTGACCAATATGTCCAAGCGCAACGCAATTATTCGCCGTTTGACTGCGGTGGAAACGCTGGGCTGCGCACAGATCATTTGCTCCGATAAGACAGGAACTCTGACCCAGAATAAGATGACCGTTGTGGATTTCTTCGGACAGGACGAAGCCGCTCTGGCTGCCGCTATGGCCCTGTGCTCCGATGCGGAGCTAAATGATGACGGTACCGTAAACGGTGAACCTACCGAAGCGGCTCTGGTGGTCTGGGCAGATAAGCTGGGACTGCCCAAGGGAGAACTGAAGGTAAAGTCCCCCCGTGTGGGCGAAGCTCCCTTCGATTCCGGCCGTAAGATGATGTCCACCGTGCACGCCAAGGACAAGGGCTTTGTGCAGTACACCAAGGGTGCGCCCGATGTAATTTTGGGGCTTTGCACCCATTATGTGAAAAACGGTGAGATCGTTCCCATGACCGAGGCTTACCGTGCGGAGATTCTGGCAGCCAATAAGGCAATGGCAGACCGTGCACTGCGTGTTTTGGCTTGTGCACAGCGTATTTATTCCGCAATGCCCGCTTCCATCGAGGCCGCCGATCTGGAACAGCAGCTGTGCTTCCTGGGCCTCAGCGGCATGATCGACCCGGTTCGCCCCGAGGTAAAGGACGCCATCAAGGAATGCCACGGCGCAGGCATCCGCGCCATTATGATCACCGGTGACCATGTAGATACTGCAGTTGCAATTGCCAAGGAACTGGGCATTCTGGAGGACGGCGGCAGCAACAAGGCCATCACCGGCATGCAGCTGAACGAAATGAGCGACGAGGCGTTTGAACGTGAATTCATGAACATCTCCGTATACGCCCGCGTACAG
>JAFQDR010000241.1 GCA_017415945.1 Oscillospiraceae bacterium | reverse complement strand
GGCGGAGCGTCGGGGACGACGCTTCCTACGACTGTGTATACAATTAAATGCAGCCAAACATGAAAAAAGCACCTGAAACGCAAGATTTCGGGTGCTTTTATTATATCATCTTATGCAAAGTATGCCTTTACTGCATCGCATACGGTCTTGACGGTTTCTTCGTCCAGATAGGGATGCATGGGCAGGCTCAATACGGTGTCGCAGAGCTTCGTGGTATTGGGGCAGTCCACATATGCCTTCACATCCGCAAAGGCGGTCTGGCTGTGCATAGGCTTGGGATAGTAAACCATGGTGGGGATGCCCTGTGCCTTCAGTGCCTCCTGCAGACCGTCACGAGTCTCACGGTCGGGCAGCTGAATGGTGTACTGTGCCCAGGAGCTCATGTAGCCCTCGGGGATGACGGGGGTCTTGACCACACCTGCCAGCCGTGCATCGTACCATGCGGCAGCCTTGTTCACCGCTTCCAGCTCATAGCCCGCAAAGGCCTCCAGCTTCACTTCCAAAACCGCAGCCTGTACCGCATCCAGACGGGAGTTGACACCGATGCGCACATTGTCGTACTTAAAGGAGCCCTTGCCGTGGACACACAGGGAGCGCAGCAGAGCAGCCACTTCGTCGTCATCGGTGAAGATGGCACCGCCGTCCCCGTAGCAGCCCAGAGGCTTTGCGGGGAAGAAGGAGGTAGTTGCCCCATCCCCGAAGGAGCAGGCACGCTTGCCATTGATCTCGCCGCCGAAGCCCTGTGCGGAGTCTTCCAGAATCAGCAGACCGTGCTTTGCTGCCAGTGCTTCGATGGCATCGTAGTCCGCAGGCAGACCGAACAGGTCAACGGTGATGATGACCTTGGGGCTCAGCTTGCCTTCTGCCTTGACCGCTTCGATGGCAGCTTCCAGACTGTTTACGTCTGCATTGAAAGTGTCCATGTCTACGTCATAGAACACGGGAGTTGCGCCCACGAAGCTGACCACTTCGCCGCTTGCGAAGAAGGTAAAGTCGGGGACGAACACGGCGTCGCCACTGCCAATGCCCCATGCCTGCAGCATCAGCTGAAGCGCATCGGTGCCGTTTGCACAGCTGATGCAGTGCTTCACGCCGCAGTAAGCTGCCAGCAGTTCTTCCAGTGCCTTCACACGGGGGCCGCCGATATAGCCTGCAGAGGCGACAGTGTCCAGAATGGCCTTGTCCATTTGAGGCTTCAGAACCTCATATTGTTTTTTCAAATCTCTAAACTGCATAAAATCTCCTAACTTTGTCAGGCTCCCCTTTGAAGGGGAGCTGTCAGATGCGAGCTTGCGAGCAGATGACTGAGAGGTAGAATATCATAAACAGACCTCTCCGCCCTCGACAGGCTCGGGCGCCTCTCCTTAAAAGGAGAGGCTTATTTCATATTCCCAAACAGAATGATCTGCAGCACAAAGAACAGTGCCGCCTCCAAAAAAGGCATCCACTTGTTCACAGCCTGCACCCGCAGACATTCCTTCAGCATGGCAGCGATCTCCGCGGGATAGGCTCTGCCTTCCTTTTCCGCTGCCTTGGGGGAAATATCCGCCGTGTGCAGCAGATCGTTGTAGACCCCTTCATTGATTTCGGAGATCTCACGGAATACCTCATTGCGATACTTCACATTCAGCATACTGCCTACCGTTCCCTGCGCCACAAAAATAATGATGGCAAGGACGGTATTCTTGGTCACCGCCGCAAATACGGTCAGCACCAAGCCCGCAATGACCATGGCAATCAGCTGTGCCTTGATTTGCATCTTGGTATCCATCTTGGTATCCATCTTACTTTTCCACCAGACCGTCTTCGCCCTCGGTGTAAGCTCTGCCGCACTTGCAGCACAGATCCTCACCCAGCAGCTCGCCGCATTCGCAGGCCCAGCCACGCTGACGTGCGGGCACGCCCAGCATCAGCGCGTGAGCGGGCACATCGGTGGTGACTACGGCACCCGCACCGATGAGGGCATTTTCCCCGATGGTGTGACCGCAGACCACGGTGGCATTGGCGCCGATGGATGCGCCCTTCTTCACGAGGGTCTTGTGGTAGCCTGCGCTGCCCTTGGGATAGCGGGCACGGGGAGTCAGGTCATTGGTAAACACGCAGCTGGGGCCGCAGAACACGCCTTCCTCCAGCTCGACCCCTTCGTACAGGGATACATTGTTCTGCACCTTGCAGCGGTTGCCGATTTTTACATTGTTGGACACATTGACGTTCTGCCCGAAGGAGCAGTTTTCGCCAATGCGGGCGCCCTTCTGGATATGGCAGAAATGCCAGATCTTGGTACCCTCGCCGATGACCACATCATCGTCCACATAGCTGGATTCATGCACAAAATAGCTCATCAGAATCTACCCACATAGTCCATGGTTGCGCCGCTTGTGAGAGGCAGGTCAACAGGCTTGCCTGTTGCAGCGGATTCGTAAATAGCCAGAATCAGCTCGATGGCACGGCGGCCGTCCTCTGCGGAAACCACAGGGTCACGGTCACTGCGGATGGCATCCACCACATCCTCGTAGATTCTGGTGTGGCCCAGACCGGGAATGTTGGGGGGATTTTCCGCAAACTCCGCCTTGACTTCTGCGCTGTCGTCCTGATCGGCAAAGTTCCAGGTCTCGATGACATTCAGGCTCTTGCCCCCTGCCTTAACGGTGCCGTTTTCGCCCAGAATGGTCAGGGTTTCTTCCAGATTGCGGGGATAAACATTGACAGTGCCTTCGATGACACCGTAGGAGCCGTTGGCAAACTTCACAACAGCCACACCGATGTCTTCCGCTTCGATGTAGTCATGGGTCTGGCGATCGGTGTAGGCAAATACCTGCTTGACCTCGTTGCCCATGATCCAGCGGAGGATGTCGATGTTGTGGATGCACTGATTCATCAGCGTACCGCCGTCGGACTTCCAGGTGCCGCGCCACTTGGCAGCATCATAGTAAGCCTTGTTGCGGTTCCACAGAACACGTGCGCTGCCGTGGAGCATACGACCGAAGCGGCCCTCGTCGGCAGCCTTCTTGATGGCCTGCACGGAGGGGTTCAGTCTGTTCTGGTGGCAGATGCAGACCTTTACATTGTTTTCCTTTGCAGCTTCGATGATGGCATCGGCATCCGCAATGGACAGAGCAATGGGCTTTTCAATAATCAGATTAGCACCTGCACGGATGCAGTCCAGGGCAATGCGGGTCTTTACGCCGCTGCCGGTTGCAATGGCGACCAGATCGGGCTTGACCTCGGTGAGCATATCCTTATAGTCGGGATAGTACTTCACCCCTGCCTGCTGCTCGACCGGGATCATTTCCATAAGGGCGGGGATGCCGGTGTCCACAATGTCACACAGACCGCGGATCTCCAGACCGGTGTTCAGGGCACCCGCAATGTGGTTCTTAGAAATGGCACCACAGCCGATAATTGCATACTTCATAATATTACCTCGATTCACTATATACGTGGGGCGTCGAGGGCGCCGCCCCCTACAAACTTCTTTTTCGCTGCTAACGTGCTTGTAGGGGCCGGCGCCTTCGACGGCCCGTTTAAACTCTTACTTTCTGTTCTCAAAAAACTCGGTGATGAGCTGGGTGATCTTTTCCGCTGCATGACCGTCGCCGAAGGGCTTGTAGTCCTTGTCCACGTACTGCTTTGCGCTGAGCTTTGCCAGAATGTCTTCCTTCTTGGGCTTGGCCAGCTGGTTGCGGTTATAGACCATGGTCTCGGGCCACACCACATAGTCCAGCACCAGCACGCACTGTACCCCTGCGTAGAAAGCCTCGCACTGAAGCCCGCCGCTGTCGGTGACGACCTTCTTGGCGCGGCTGACCAGCTGCACGGAGTCGGAATATTTCACAGGCTGGGTCAGGATGATGTTCTTGAAGCCATTGTTTGCTACCACACGCTTGGCACGCTCGTGGTTTCTGGGGTGCACCGCATAAATGGTGGGGGCATCCAGACTTTCCATAGCGGACAAAATCTCCGTAAGAGGCTCGTCGGAATAGGTGTTCTCCTGACGATGGCAGGTCATAAAGTAAAATTCCTCGGGGATGACAACGGGATTGCCGTCCAGACCGATGACCTCGGGATGATCCCAAGGCTTATTGGCAAAGTGCAGGAAGGAGTCATACATGATGTTGCCCACAACGTGTGCCTTATCCCCCAGATTTTCCTTGACCAGCTTGTCCTTTGCATCACGGGTGGCGCACAGCAGCAGGCTGGAGCAGTGGTCGGTGAGGATACGGTTGACTTCCTCGGGGCTGTCCATAGTTCCCAGACGGTTGCCCGCTTCCACGTGGATGACGGGGATATGCAGCTTCACCGCTGCCAGTGCCCCTGCCACGGTGGAGTTGGTGTCACCGTACAGCAGTACCCCATCGGGCTGTTCCTTCAGCAGCACCTTTTCGATTTCAATGAGCATACGCCCTGTCATTTCACCGTGGGTGCCGCCTGCGATGCCCAGAGAGTAGTCGGGGGTGGGGATCTCCATTTCACGGAAGAACACCTCGGACATATTTTCGTCGTGGTGCTGGCCGGTGTGCACCAGAATTTCCTCGTGCACCTTCCGCAGGGCACGGGAGCCGGACGCCGCCTTAATGAACTGGGGTCTGGCCCCTACGATGGTAACAAGCTTCATACTGTCTCCTTATTCCTTGCTGTGGCCGCTGTCCAGATACTTTTCCACCAGTGCCTGGAAGCGCTTGTTCTGATGACGGCGGGAGAATCGGTCGGCGTTCACATTCTTGCCCAGATTCTCGATCTGCTCGTCAATGATCTTCTTAAAGGTCTCGTAAATCTCCTCTTCGCTTTCCACACGGAAGCAGTTTTCAAACTGGGAAATAAATTCCGCGAAATAAATATCCTTGGGCGCAACCACCAGAACGGGCTTATTCAGGTTGATGTAGTCAAAGATCTTGGTGCCCAGACCTGTGGGGTGTACATAGTCCATGGCGAACATATTGCAGCCGCTCATGATCTCCACGCCCTCGCGGTAGTCGCGGATGCCCTGACCGTTGTAGCAGGCAGGGTCAACACCCAGCGCAGCAACGGTTTCCAGAACCTTGTCCCGGCCAACGCCAACGTGAACGATCTCCACGTCGTAGCCTTCCTTCCGCAGTCTGTCCACGGCACGGAGGATACGGGGGCCCTTGTCCTTGTTGTAGATCATAAACTTGCCGAAGACACCGATCTTGAAGGTCTTGCCTTCGGGGCTGCGTAGCTGAAGCCCCTTCATGCGTTCTTCGTCGAAGCCGTTGAAAATGCAGTCGATCTTGTCGTCGGGAATCTTGTAGGCCTTCTGCATACGGCCCACGTCACCGGGGCAAACCACAGTGACGAAGTCCGCTCCCTTGATAACGGTAGCTTCTACGTGATGTGCGTACAGCTCGGTGGACCAGGTCTTGATAAAGCTCAGAAGGGTATCCTTCTTGATACGTTCGATGCTGCCCAGATCGCGGAAGTCCAGCATATAGGGCAGCTTGTATTTTTCCACAAACTTCTTGAGAGAGTACAGAGGATAGAAGGGCCCCAAGGTCACCAACAGACCGTCGAACTTGTAGCTTTCCAGCACCTGCTCAAACACCACGTCAAAGGCTCTGCCCTTGTTCAGCTCGTTGGCAAAGATATTGGGAATTTCCTCGGGCAGATCGAAGGGATGGAGGATCAAGCCCTCGGGTGCGGTGGAATGGCAAGAGCTGCCTGTGGTGCGCTGCATGGTATCCGCGGTCAGGTGAATGACATGGATCTCATGTCCCAGATCGTGCAGGTACTTTGCAAGGCTGGTCATGCGCTGTGCACCCACCAGAGAGGAGGGGGCAAAATAGGGGGATACGATCAAAAGTCTCATATTCTCTGTTCTCTTTCCTAATCTATATAAAGGTTTCTCTTTTCTCTGTTAAAAGCCGCAGTCAGCCAGCACCATTGCCGCAACTTTTTCCTCAGTGAGTCGGTTTGCGGTTTCAATGCCCTTTTTCCGCATTTCCTTCACCGCTGCGGGATCGGTGAAGTACAGCTCCAGTGCTTCCGCCATTTCTTCCACACTGTCGGGGGTGACCAGACGGCCGTTGACCCCGTCCTCAATGACACCGTCGATGCCTTCGCCCTTGCTGCCGATGGTATAGCAGCCGCAGGCCATAGCCTCCAGATAGGTCAGACCAAAGGTTTCGGGGCTGGATGCCATGGCAAAGCAGTCCGCCCTGCCCATTTCTGCCAGCACCTCGCTTCGCTTCACACGGCCGCGGAATTCTACCCGCTCGCCGATGCCCAGCTCTGCCGCCAGTGCCTTCAGCTCATCCATCAGCTCCCCGTCACCGATGACGGTGAAGCGGAAGTCGTATTTGTCCTTCAGTGTCCCCAGAGCACGCAGGGTCACATCCACCTTTTTCAGAGGGATGAGCATACCCGCATACACAAGGGAGAACACGTCGTTGTTCTTTTCGCCTGTGTAGTAGTCCGCCACATTGTTTGGGGCCCCGCCGTAGCACATAAAGGTCTTGGCATCGGGGCAGACAGCGTGCATCTTCCCAAGGATCTTCTTGCTGACACCACCGGATACCTGTACGGAGTCCATAATACGCCCGACCTGCTTCTGGGAAAACTTCACGTCGCAATTGTGGAAAATGGGGACCACGGGGCAGTCAAAATGCTTGCGCACCCGCTCAATGACCTTCCACTGGTCATAGCAGAAGAAGGCGAAGATCACATCGGGCTTCCTGCCCCATGCCTTCACTTCCTCCAAAACAAACCGTTCCGCCTTCTTGGCCTGACTGACGGGCAGGTATCGCCAGCCGGGGAAGGGACGGTTGATTTTAATAAACGAAACAGGCACATCCTCCAGCGTAAACCGTCTGGTATCTGCCAGAGCCCGTTCCTCGGGGGACCAGCGCTTGTGATAGCGCATATCCTCGTGGATGACCTGTACGCTATGCCCTGCCTTGACCCATTCACGGCAGATATAGTGACCCATGCCTGTCTGCTGATTGTCATAGCAGTCAGAGGGGTACAGTCGGGTAATAAACAGAATGTTCATGCCTGTTTCTCCTTTTTAGTTCGTACCGACACTTGCCTATGTCGTAAGAATAATGCACGGTATCGCTTTTGCGGCAAATAACCCACGGGCTTCGCCCCTAAGTGTTCAACACCGCAGCACGCCGCTCGGTATCGATTTTGGGGTGCGTAAAAGTTCGCACCCGTAGGGGCGGATAGTATCCGCCCGCTTTTGCGCACTATGTCAGATCGTTTTCGGGCGGATGCTATCCGCCCCTACAAACGCATCTTTAAGTCGACGGCCTTCCCCTTTCGAGGAAGGCTTTGTTTCGACTGATCTTACAGTACTACGATATTGGACGCGGGACGGAAGTCCTTCATTGCGTTTCTGGTGTCGAAGATCACCTGTGCGTGATCGGCCAGCAGCTTGTAGTCCACATTGGTGTGGCCGGTGGTGATGATGACCAGATCATAGCCTTCAATGACCTCGCCGTTGAATGCGGGGATGCAGGTGAACTTGTGGCCCTTGTAGTAGCATTCGGGCACCCAAGGATCGTAGTAATCCACGCGAGCGCCGCCGCGGCGGAGGATCTCGATGATCTTGAAGGCGGGGGATTCACGGTAGTCGTCAATATCCTGCTTGTAGGATACGCCCATGATCAGTACACGGGAACCGTTGAGAGCCTTCTTTGCGCGGTTCAGGATGCCGATGGCACGTTCCACGCAGTATTCGGGCATACGGTCATTGATGATCATGGAGGATTCGATCATGGAGGTGTGGAATTCGTATTCTCTTGCCTTCCAGGTCAGGTAGTAGGGGTCCAGAGGGATGCAGTGGCCGCCCAGACCGGGGCCGGGATAGAAGGGCTGGAAGCCGAAGGGCTTGGTCTTTGCCGCCTCGATAACCTCCCAAACGTCAATGCCCATCTTTTCGCACAGAATGGCCATTTCGTTCACCAGACCGATGTTGATGTTGCGGTAGGTATTTTCCAGAATCTTTTCCATTTCAGCCACAGCGGGAGAGGATACACGGTGTACGCTGCCCTCCAGCACTGCTTCGTACAATGCTGCAATCACTTCGGTAGCGTCCTCGCCGATGGCGCCCACAACCTTGGGGGTGTTCTTGGTCTTAAATACCAGATTGCCGGGGTCCACACGTTCGGGGGAGAAGCCCAGATAGAAGTCTTCGCCGCACTTCAGTCCGCTGCCGTCTTCCAGAATGGGCTTGAGCAGCTCCTCGGTGGTGCCGGGGTATGTGGTGGATTCCAGAACCACAGCGGTTCCTTTCTTCAGGTGCTTGGCAACCTCAATGCCGGAGTCACGGACATAGCTGATATCGGGCTGCTGGTGGTCATCCAGAGGGGTAGGTACGCAAATGGCCAGGAAGTCAACATCCTTGATAAAGCTGTAGTCGGATGTTGCGGATACCTTGCCGCTTGCCACCAGATCGGACAGTTCGGCATCCACTACGTCACCGATGTAGTTCTTGCCTGCATTGACCATGTCGACCTTTTCCTGCTGCACATCGAAACCGATGCACTTGAAGCCTGCCTTCGCCTTTTCAACGATCAGAGGCAGACCAACGTAACCCAGACCCACAACGCCGATGACGAGGCTGCGGTCTTCGATTTTCTTGAGCATGGACTGTTTCATAATATATTTCCTCTTTAAAACTCTCCGATTTTGCGGGCAGAATAACCCACAGTCATTCAACCTAAATAGTACAACAAGTATCGGCATTTTTCAAGATTTTGTATGAATAAAATACACTTTCGTCAATATTTCCACAAATGAAAAAATCCGACAGACTGCGTGTTGCAATCTGTCGGTTTTATACAATATATCATTCCATCATGCCGAAGGAAATCTTCAGCTTCAATATACGAAGCACGGATTCGTCGATGCGTTCCACGGAAATATTGCCGCTGCGCACCTCCCGCAGCACCGCCTCTATGCCCGCTTCCCAGTCACGGGTCAGCACCAGATCGCAGACTGCGCGAACCGCCATCACAGCCAGCGCATCACCTTTGCCGTAGCGGCCCATGCCCAGTGCATTCAGGTCGCTGCTGATGACCACACCCTCAAAGCCCAGCTCCCGCCGCAGCAGCTTATGTACCTCACGGGACAGACCTGCGGGCAGCTTGTCATCCACCGCCGTGACGATGACATTCCCCATCATCACCGCTTGGGCGCCCTCATGGATCCCAAGCATAAAGGGCGGGAATGCCACAGCCCTCAGCTCCTCTATGCTGCGGCTGTCCGTCAGCACATCCGTATGCTCCTTTTGGGGCAGGTCGCCATAGCCGGGGAAGTATTTCAGCACAGGCAGCACCCTGCGGTCATGCATGGCGGTAAGCACGGTCTCCAAATACCGCTCCACATCGTCCACGTCCCCTTGGGCAGTACGGGGATACATCATGGCATCCTCGTTTGTGACCACATCGCACACGGGCGCAAAGTTCATATTGACCCCCAGCTCACGAAGCAGATCGCATTTTTCACGGGTATCGCTGTCCACCAGCTTCATCCCCCCTGTGGTCAGCAGCTCACGGGGAGACAGGAAGGCCTTTTGCCGAATCTGGGGCAGCACGCTTACCGTGTTGTGATCGCCGCCCTCCTCGTTGACCCCCACCAGCATGGGGAGCTCGCCCGCTTCCTCATAGCCTCGGAGCACCGCTGCGGTTTCGGCCTTGCTGAAATTGTCCAATCGGGAGGTCTGCAGCAGCACACCGCCCAAGGAATATTCCGCCGCGGTCTCGGGGTCCACACCGTCGGCGGCATAAAACATCTGCCCCACCTTCTGCTCAAGGGTCATTTTCCCCAGCAGCTCACGGGCGTAGTTTTCAATGGCAGCTTCTGTTTTGGTGGGATAGGCGGTAATGCCCCCTTCCCAATTTTGCTGGGAGACCTTGCTGAGCATGGCAACCGCCACCATAGCAAAAAACAGCACGATCACCGCCCGCACATGGATGCGGATCTCCTGCTCGGTCCATTGATGCACAGCACTCTCCCCCTTTCCCCAAACACACTTATAGACGTATTATACTATATATTTGTTTCAGGAAAAGTCCTTTCTTGTCGATTTTTCGGCTGACGCGGAAATTTTTTATTCCCCCCATCAAAACACACTGCCATCGTCCTCGATGCTCCCTACGAATGCGGAATTAGTGGTACAGCAAAAGGCAGACCACATTCGGTCTGCCTTTTTCATTATTCACTTGCCGCAAGCAGCTTCTTGGTATATTCATGCTTGGGGTGGTCGAACACCTGATCTCTGGTGCCGTATTCCACCACTTCCCCGTCCTTCATAACCATGACACGGTCGCAAATCTGCCAGACCACGTCCATATCATGGCTGATGAACAGGTAGCTCAGGCCCAGCTCCTTCTTCAGCTCCACCAGCAGCTTCAAGATCTCCGCCTGAATGGTTACATCCAGAGCGGACACGGGCTCGTCCGCAATAACGAACTTGGGATTGCCGATGATAGCCGCCCCGATGCCCACACGCTGCCGCTGACCGCCGCTCAATTCACGGGGCTTGCGGTTATAAAAACGCTCGTTGAGCCCAACCTTGCACAGCATTTCCTCCGCCAGCTTACGGCGGGTGGCCTTATCCACCCCTGCGTTGCGGAGGGGCTCCTCCAAAATCCAGCCGATGCTCTTGGCGGGGTTCAGAGATGCCGCGGGATCCTGAAACACCATACGGGGACGCTCGTCATTCAGGGTGATGGTGCCGTCCCAATCCTTATTGATGCCCAGAATGGCACGGGACAGGGTGGTTTTGCCGCAGCCCGATTCCCCTACCAGACCGAGGATTTCCCCCTCGTTTACTTCAAAGCTCACATTATGGAGCACCTGTCGGCGGGTACGGCCTTCCTTATAGTATACATTCAGATTCTTGACTTCCAGCAGACTCATTCAGCCGCCCTCCTTCTCACAGGAATGGAAGCGATCAGCTTCTTGGTATAGTCATCCTTGGGGTGGTTGAACACTTCCTCCACAGGGCCTTCCTCCACGATCACCCCTCGGTTCATGACAATGACACGGCTGCACAGCTTGCGGATCACACGCAGGTCATGGGAGATGAACAGAATGCTCATGCCCTTTTCCCGATTGAGCTTTTGCAGCAGCTTCAAAATCTCCGCCTGAATGGTCACGTCCAGCGCAGTGGTGGGCTCGTCCGCGATCAGCAGCTTGGGACTGCCGATGATGGCACTTGCGATCATGACACGCTGCCGCTGGCCGCCGCTCATTTCATGGGGGTACTTGCGATAGGAGCGTTCCACGTCGGGGATTTCCACATCCTTCATAGCCTGCAGTGCCAGTGCCTTTCGCTCTGCCTTGCTCAGCTTGGTGTGGATGGCAAGGGCCTCCTCCACCTGCTTTCCGATGCGCATGGTGGGATTCAGACTGGTCATGGGTTCCTGAAACACCATGGCGATCTCGCTGCCCTGCATGGCACGAAGCTGGTTGCGGTTCATGTCCACAAGGTTCTTGCCGTCGATGGAGATTTCCCCCTCCATCTTTGCGTGACGGGGACTAAGCCCCGCCATAGCCAGTGCGGTCTGGGTCTTGCCGCTGCCGCTTTCCCCGACGATACCCACGATCTCGCCGTCATGGATATCGAAGCTGATACCGTGAACAACTTCCTCGGGCTCTCCGTGGTCGGAAAAAATCAGCTTCAAATTACGTACACGAACCATCAGCCAACCTCCTTTTCCTGGAAGCCCTGCCCCAGCAGGGTAAAGCCCAAAATCAGCAGCACGATAAACACCCCTGTGAACACCGCGCACCAAGGGGTGGTGAACAAGGTACCCTGTGCCTCGGACAGCATACGCCCCAAGCTGGCATCGGGTGGCTGCACACCCATGGACAGGTAGCTCATTGAGGCCTCCGCCAACACCGCATTGTTGAAGCCGATGGCAACGGAGCTCAGCAGCACATTCTGCACATTGGGCAGGATGTGGGCGAACAGGATGCGGAAGGGACTTGCGCCCATGATGCGGGCATTTTGTACATAGTCCTTGGTGCGCTCCTTTGCGAACTCACCGCGGACGATACGGGAGAAGCTGGGGATGAACAAAATCCCCAGTGTGAGAATAATTTTATACTTGCCTGCGCCGAATACGCTGACCACCACCAGTGCCAACAGGATGCTGGGAAAGGCCGCGATGGCATCGCTGACGCGCATGAGCAGCTCATCCACCCAGCCGCCGTAGTAGCCTGTGAGGCTGCCGATGATGATGCCAACCACCACACCGATGGCTACGGTGCAGAAGGCGATAAACAGGCTGGTGCCGCCGCCCTCCAGCACACGGGAGAACATGTCGCGGCCGAAGTTGTCGGTACCGAAAGGATGGGCAAGACAGGGGCCCATCATTTTGTCCGCATTGGACATGGCGTTGGGGTCGTAGGGGGTCCACACGGCACCAACGAGGATCATCAGCACCAGAACGGCAGTGATGATGCCGCCGATGCGCAAATTCCAATTGGTTGTTTTCTTCATATCACTGCACCTTGATTCTCGGGTCGATGACCTGATACAGCAGGTCGGTGATGAAGTTGACGATAACCACCAGAGCCGCCATCATCACCACAATGGCCTGCACCACGGGGAAGTCACGGTTCATAATGGAGGTCAGCAGCAGACGTCCGATGCCGGGAATGGAGAACACCTGCTCGATGATGATGCTGCCCGCCGCGATCTCGGGGATGCAGGTGGCAAAGAAGGTCAGCACGGGGATCAGTGCGTTGCGCAGCACATGGGTCAGCAGCACGGAATTGAACTTTCTGCCACGGGAGCGAGCGGTGCGCACATAGTCCTGCTTCAGCTCCACCAGCACAGAGGAGCGCAGGAGCTTGGTGGCCATGGCGGTCTTGGGCAGGGCAATGGCCAATGCAGGGAAGAACAGATATCGCAGGAAGCCCGCAGGGTCCTCCGTATAGTTCACAAAGGCACCTTGGGTAAACAGCTCCAGCATCAGGCCGAAGATCAGAGTAAACAGCATCCCAAGGAAGAAGGGAGGGAAGCTCATAATGACCTGACCCAGCACACCCACAGCGGCATCGGGCAGCTCCCCTGCGTGCTTGCCCTGCCACACCCCGAGAGGGATGGAGATGACCACAATGATGAGGAAGCTCATCAAAGTCAGCACAGCGGTAATGGGCAGCTTGGGCATGACCAAATCCTTCACGGACATGCTGTAGCTGTAGCTCATGCCCATATCCCCGAACAGGAAGCTCCGCAGCCAGTCAAAATACTGGACGAAGAAAGGACGGTTCAGTCCCAGCTGTTCCCGCAGTGCTTCCAGCTTTTCGGGAGTAGCCTCCGTACCGAGGATGTTGGTGGCTGCGTCCCCGGGGATCACATGGAAGGCCCAGAAGGCCAGCAGAGATACCCCGAACAGGGTCACCGCAAGGGTTATTATCTTTTTTACATAGTATTTCATAGTTTCACCTCGCACCGGGATTTTGCGAATCGTTCCGTTTGTTCCCGGTATCGATTTGCGGAGCTCATTGCAGCGATCGCCTTCCTTCGGTTCACCCCAAACAATTCTCCGCACCTACATTCCGTATAACAACGCTAAGCTCCCCTGTATAGGGGAGCCCATAGCGTAGAAATAGCCTCGCAGAGTTTCGTCCGTAAGGACGAAATTTAAATTCAATCTATTTTTCACGCCGACATGTGCGAAGTGAAAAATACAAATAGCACTGCAAGTATTGAATTTGACTGCCAACAGCAGGCAAACTATGCGCGCAGCAGGGCTGCAAGTCCATCGCCGCAAAGGCGGGGACAATCTCGATTGCGGGCTTTCAGCCCGCAATCGAAGGTAATTACTTCTTGGAGGTTTCGGTCCAGTGCACGGTGGTCAGATCCAGAACGTACATGGGGTAGAACTGCAGGCCGTCCAGATAGGGGTTCACCGCTACCATATCGTACATATCCTGAATGTAGACGTTGGCTGCCTCCTCGGTGAGGATGGTCAGCATACGCTTGAACAGCTCGGTCTGCTCGTCCATATCGGCGCAGACCACAGCCTGTGCGTACAGCTCGTCATATTCGGCATTGCTGAAGTTGATCATGTTCTTGCCGTAGTCGGATACCCAGCGCTGCAGCAGGGAGCTTGCGGTCAGAGTGGAAGCATCGAAGCCCACAATGGTAGCCTCGAAGTTTCTGTTTGCATAAATATCGCCTGTCCAGGTGGTCCATTCTACCTGCTGGATCTTTGCGGTCACGCCGATGGCCTTCAGCATTTCCGCCAGAACCTCACCGGTCTGCACGTGCTGAGGGTAGTTGGAGGGAACGGTCAGAGTAAATTCAAAGCCGTTTTCATAGCCCGCCTCTGCCAGCAGAGCCTTTGCCTTTTCGATATCCTGAGTGTAGTAATCGGTGAGCTCGGGCATGAAGTAGCGCTCAAAGGCGGGGAACATGCTGGAGCCGATGGGAACGCCGTAGCCGTCCAGAACGAAATCGGTGACCATCTGCTTGTCCACTGCATAGCACAGTGCCTGACGGACACGAACATCGGAGAAGGGCTCGAACTTATGGTTCAGGTACATCGCCTGCACCAGCTTCATGGTGTCCTTTTCGATGACGTACATATCCTCTACGCTCTTGACCTGGTCGGCAGTCATATGTGCCACCATATCAATAGCGCCGCTCTTGAGGCTCATGACCCAGCTGCCTGCTTCGATGATCAGATAGTTGACCTTCTGCAGCTTTGCCTTTTCGCCCCAGTAGTCATCAAAGCGTTCCATGATGAAGTTTTCCTGGGGGCTGCGGGATACGAACTTAAAGGGACCGGTGCCAACGGGAGCGGTGGCCTGATCCGCATAGTCTTCGGGAATGATGGCTGCGTTGGTGGTAGCCAGATAGCTGGGGAACTCCGCATTGGGAGCCTTCAGGGTAATGACAACGGTGCGGTCATCGGTCTTCTTCACAGACTCGATGCCTTCCAGAGTGCCTGCGGCACTGTAGTAATTGTCATCCAGCATACCTGCACAGCGGGAAATAGAAAAAACAACATCGTCCGCAGTCACAATATCGCCATTGTGGAACTTGACGCCCTCACGAATGGTGAAGCTGTATGCGGTACCATCGGGGCTCACTTCCCACTTTTCGGCAACTGCAGGCACAATGTTGCTGTCAGATGCGACCTTCAAAAGGCCTTCGAAAATGTTAAAGTTGACTTCTCTGGTTCCTGCCGCCACAGACATATGGGGGTCAAGACTGTCGTCCAAGTCCTGAGGGATCGCGACGTTGATCTCATTGGTCGCAGCCCTCTCGGGAGCTTCAATCGTGTCAGCGGAAGAATTATCCTTGCCTCCTGCGCAGGCGCACAGTGAAACAGTCATGGCAAACGCCAAAACCATCAGGATGATTTTTTTGAATCCTTTGTTCATGGTTTTCTCCTTTTTTGTATCAATTGAACTTCCAATATTAAATTGTTCTTTTTGATTGTATCATTGTATATGTCAAAAAGCAATGTTTTTAGCGGGTTTTTTCGCTGTCTCCCATAAGTTTCCATGTTTAATAATTGTCACAGTTGTCCGCGGGCTCTCGCACCCCCGGGGGCATCCGCTCCTCTGTCATTTCGCGCAAGGATTTGATAGCGCACAATCCATATTTTGGCAATTCCGCCGAAGTTTGTTAAGGCTAACATTTTCTGTTGACTTTTCGGTTAGGAGAGACTAATATACTATTGTTAGAATATGCTAACAGCAGACCCGTCCTTGAGCCTGCCGTTTAGAAAAGAGAGGGTTTTGTATGGATCTCAGAAGCGCACAAATCGGCAAGGAATACATTGTTTCCGCCATCGATACCGACGACGAGGAGCTCAATGCATTCCTGTTTTCTCTGGGCTGCTACAGCGGTGAGCCCATCACCGTCATCGCAAAGCGCAGAGGCGGCTATACCGTTTCCATCAAAAACGGCCGCTACAACATCGACAGCCAGCTGGCAGCCGCCATTATCGTCTGACCCTTAGGGTCCCCCTGTGGATGTGTGAGGCAGTGTCCTCACGACCACCTGTTAGTCAAAACTAACGTTTAATTTGTTGAAACATTTTTGGAGAATAGATTTAATAGGAGGAACCCAATATGAGAATTGCCCTTGCGGGGAATCCCAACAGCGGTAAGACTACCATGTACAATGCCCTGACCGGCCGCAGCGAAAAGGTCGGCAACTGGGCGG
>JAFQDR010000240.1 GCA_017415945.1 Oscillospiraceae bacterium | reverse complement strand
CCGTTGATCATAATGCAGACAATGACCTTGTCAAAGATCTTGGAGGTACGGCGAATAATATTCAGATGACCCAGCGTCATGGGGTCAAAACTACCGGGATAGATTGCGATTTTCATACTTCTTCATCTCTTTTCCCACAAATTGTGACTTTGATCTTGCCGTATTTCCGTTCTTTTTCCACGTAATAAGGAGCAGGCAATTCCTTGACAGTCTGCTTCAGACTGCTTTCACAAACTATTATACCACCCTCATTGAGAATGTCAAACGCAACGATTTTCTCCAGCGCCTTATCCAGCAGATCGGTGTCATAGGGAGGGTCGATGAGGATAATGTCGTACTTCCCGTCTCTGCCGATAAAGCCGATGGAATCTGCCTGCACCACTTCCCCCTGCATCTGACAATGGGCCAGATTTTCACGAACCAGCTTAATTGCCTCGCGGCTCTGATCCACGAAGGTCACGCTCTTGGCACCGCGGCTCAGGCACTCAATGCCCAGCTGCCCTGTACCCGCGAACAGGTCCAGAACACGGCGGCCCTCAATATCAAACTGGATGATGCTGAAAATGGCTTCCTTTACGTTATCGGTGGTGGGACGAATGTCCATGCCCATAGGCTCCTTCAGTCTGCGGCCACGGGCAGTACCGGTAATTACTCTCATATCAATTCTCCTCGGGATGATAATAGCGGTACACCGCCATAGCAATATGCTTCGGGACAGCTTGGCGCAGCTCATCCACTGTAGCATTTTTGATTGTATCAATATTTTTGAATGTGTCAAGGAGTTTATTTCTACTTTTTTCCCCGACACCGGGTATTTTATCCAATTGCGAAGTCAAACTTTCCTTTCGCAGGCTTCGCTGATAGGTAATGGCAAATCGGTGAGTCTCCTCCTGAATGGTGCCGATCAGAGCAAACACCGCGGGATTGCCGCTGATGCCTCGCTCCGCCCCGTCACCGCTGACCAGCTCACGGGTACGGTGGCGGTCATCCTTCACCATACCAAAGGTGGGTACATCCATGCCCAGAGCGTTCAGTGCCTTTCGTGCCGCCGCCACATGGGTCTCGCCCCCGTCGATCAGTAAAAGGTCGGGAAGCTCGGCGAACTTCTCGTCCCCCTCCTTGGCGTGAAGGAAGCGACGGTACACCGCTTCTTCCATACTTGCGTAGTCATCCTGGGTAGCGGTGGAGCGAATACGGAACTTGCGGTAATCCTTCTTGCTGGGTCTGCCGTTTTTAAACACGGTCATAGCCGCAACGATGCCCTGATCCCCCAAATTGGATACGTCAAAAGCTTCGATACGGTTGGGCATCACGGGAAGCCCCAAGGCCTTTTGCAGCCATTCCAAGGTTTTGTTGGTGCGCTGCTGGGCACTGGTGACACGGAGGATCTCCTCACGGGCATTCAGCTGGGCCCGTTCTACCAAGCGCACACGATCCCCTCGTTTGGGATGTTCCACATAGACCCTGCGTCCCGCCGCCTCGGTGAGATAGTCGGAAAGCTCCTGCATCCCATCAGTCTCCACAGGCAGCAGCACCGTCTTTGGCCACGCCCCCCGCCGCTCATAATACTGAACCAGAAGTGCGGGCAGTGCTTCCTCATCGGGCTCCACAGGCTCATCCATGAGCTCATAATCCTTGCCCGCCAAATCCCCATCGGCGAAATGGAGCACCGCAAAGCAGCTTTTGGCACCACGCACAAAGCCCACAGCATCCGTATCCGCATAGGCGGTGGCTATGACCTTTTGCCGTGTGCTAAGGCTGTCGATGGCACGGATGCGGTCACGGATCTCCGCAGCCTGCTCAAAACGCAGAGCCTCCGCGGCCTCCTCCATTTCTATGCGCAGCTGCTTGGTCAGCTCCGTGGTCTTCCCCGACAAAATCAGCTTGGCCTCACGAATGCGCCGCAGATAGTCCTCGTAGTCCGCCTCATGGGTGCACCAGCCTGCGCAGGTGTTCAGGTGATAGTTCAAACAGGGGCGGTCTTTCCCAATATCCGCAGGGAACTTCCGACTGCAGGTAGGCAGCTGCAGAGTCTTGGAGATGGTTTCAATGATATCAAAGCTGGTGCCGCGGCTGCCAAAGGGGCCGAAATACTCCGCTCCATCGTCCTCCATGCGGTTGGCAACGGAAAACCGGGGATATTTCTCCTTTGCGGACAAACGCAAAAAAGGATAGCCCTTGTCATCCTTCAGCAGAATATTATACTTGGGCTTATGCCGCTTAATAAGAGAGTTTTCCAGCACCAAGGCCTCGAACTCCGTCTGCACCACGATCACATCGAAGGTGTCCACATGCTCTACCATAGCCGCCACCTTAGGCAAATGCTCCCCATGAAAATAGCTGGTGACACGGTTCTTCAGTTTCTTCGCCTTGCCCACGTAAATCACTTCGCCGCTCTTATTCATCATAATGTACACCCCGGGCAACAAAGGCAGCTTATTGGCCTTTTCACGCAGCTCAGACAATTTGGGATTCACCGTATCATCAACTCCTTCCTTTACATCTCAGTATATCATGCTTAATTTGAATTATAAATCCAATTCAAAGAATTGGATTTGACCACTTCTCTTCACTTTTCTCTCTTCATTATTCACTATTTCATACCCCGTTGTCGGGGTATGAAATAAGGCCGTGTGGAATCACACGGCCTGATATTTCCAATATGCGGGATTATTCAGCAAAGTTGCTTTCTACCAGTTCAGCCAGGGTGTCAACTGCAGCTGCTTCGTCAACGCCTTCAGCGATCAGGGTGATAACAGTGCCCTTAACAATGCCCAGAGACAGAACGCCCAGCAGGCTCTTTGCGTTTACGCGTCTTTCTTCCTTTTCTACCCAGATGCTGGACTTGAATTCGTTAGCCTTCTGGATGAAGAAGGTTGCAGGACGTGCGTGCAGACCTACCTGATTGTTTACTACTACGTCTTTAGAGACCATCCTCGCCACTCCTTACACAATTTACCATAGTTAGTTTGGCAGTGATAAACACTGGTACAAGAATATCAAATTTATTCAATTCAGTCAACTGCGTTTAGCACTTTTTGTCGGTTTGAACATATATTTTCTGTTTGGGGACCAAGTTTTATTTCAGTTCAACAACAGTGACACCGGTTTCTCCCTCGCCGTATCGGCCAAGGCGGAAGCCCTTCACCCGCTTATGGCGGCGCAGTGTCTCATGTACCGCCTGTCGGAGCGCACCTGTACCCTTACCGTGGATGATCCGCACGGATTCCAGTCGTCCCATAGACGCATCATCGATGTAACGCTCCACAATGGGCATAGCCTCCAAGGTCTCCATACCGCGGATATCGATCTCCATGGGAACCGCCGCACGCAGCTGTGCGGGTCCGCCCCCTGTGCTGCGGCCCTTGGTGACCGTCTTGGGCTTCTGCTTGGTCTGGTTTTCCAGCAGATACACTTCGCTTTCCTTGGCACTGACCTGCATAAGCCCCGCTTTCAGCTTCAAGGTACGATCAGCGGCGATTTCCACGACCTCGGCCTTAATGCCCATAGCGGTGATTTCCACCATGTCCCCGATTTTTACGGGTCTTGCGGACTTGCGCTCGTGCTTTTCCTGCACACGGCCCGCATTGTTCTTTTCCTGCGCCTGATTCAGCTTGCGGCGCAGCTCCGCACGGCGGGCATTTTCCTCGTTGTGGTCCTCCGCAGCAGCCTTTTTCATATCCTCACGCATACGGTCCAGCTCACGGAAGGCAGCTTCCGCCTCACGACGGGCTTCCTCAATGATCTTTTCCGCTTCACGACGGGCCTTTTCGTTGCTCATTTCCAGACGGACACTCAATTCCGCCTTCATGCGGTTGGCTGCTTTTTCCGCTTCTCTGGCGTTGCGCAGAGAAAGCTCGATCTCTGTCTTTTCCTTTTCCATAGACTGGCGCAGAGCATCCAGCTTGGCAATGGTTTCCTCAAAGCCCGCACTCTCCGTGCCGATGCGATTTCGTGCATCGGTAATGATATCCTCGGGCAGCCCCAAACGCTTGGAAATGGCAAAGGCGTTGGACTTGCCGGGGATTCCCACAAGCAAATGATAGGTAGGACGCAGGGTCTCCACATCAAATTCGCAGGAGGCATTTACCACCCCGGGTGCGGAGGTTGCATAGACCTTCAGCTCCGCATAATGGGTGGTGGCGGCTACCAATGCTCCACGCCCACGCACCGCTTCAATGACGGAAATAGCCAGCGCCGCACCCTCCGTGGGGTCGGTGCCCGCACCCAATTCGTCAAAGAGCACAAGGCTGTTCTCCCCTGCTTCCTCCAAGATGCGAACGATATTGGTCATGTGGGCAGAGAAAGTAGACAGAGACTGCTCAATGCTCTGCTCGTCGCCGATATCAGCCAAGATGCTGTTGAATACGGGAATGCAGCTGTTGTCCGCTGCGGGAATGTGCAGGCCGCACTGGGCCATGGCACTGAGCAAACCGATGGTTTTCAAGGTAACGGTCTTGCCGCCTGTATTGGGGCCTGTGACCACCATAGTGTCAAAATCCCCACCCAGCTCCACGGAGATGGGCACTGCGGTATCCTTGGGCAGCAGAGGGTGTCTTGCCTTATTCAGCCGCAAAGCGCCCTCGGACAAAGCGGGTTCCATGCCATCCATGGCATAGCTAAGCTTGGCCTTGGCAAAAATCACATCCAAGTCCACCAGCACCACATAGTCCAGGTCAATGTCCGCTCTGTTGTTGGCGCAGTCTGCGGACAGCTCCATGAGGAACCGCTCAATTTCCGCCTTTTCCTTGGCACGGAGCTCTCGAAGCTCGTTATTGGCCTTCACGGAACCCATGGGTTCCACAAACAGGGTTGCTCCCGATGCGGATACGTCGTGGACCAAACCGGGAATCTGCCCACGGTATTCCGCCTTCACAGGTACCACATAGCGGCCGTCTCGGGTGGTAATAATAGACTCCTGCAATGCCTTCTGGTTTGCGGGAGAGGAGATGATCTTCTGCAGGGCATCTCTTGCTCTTGCGGATGCGGCGCGAATCTGGCGTCGGATGGAGGCCAGCTCGGGACTGGCGGCATCGGCAATCTCATCCTCCCCAATGATGGAGGAGGTGATTTTCTGCTCCAGATGGTTCACAGGACGCAGAGACGCAAAGAGATTGTCCAGCACCGTGCGCTCCGCAAGCCCACGGTCATGCTCCCCATAGCTGCGGAGATTGCGGGTGCAGGTGAGCACCTTGGCAATGGCCAGCAGCTCTGTGGTATTGAGCATACCGCCCAAGTCCGCGCGGGACAGGCTGTGACGCACATCCTTAATGCCGTAAAAAGAAGGACTGCCCTTAAGTACCATCATCTGCTTTGCAGCGGAGGTCTCCGCCAAGCGGCGGCGCACCATGCCCCGTTCGCTTACGGGCCGAAGCTGCAGGCAATTCTGCTTCGCGGTTTCGCAAACTGCCTGTGCGGCAAGCATTTCCAGCACCGCAGGCAGCTCCAATGTATGCAATGATTTTTCGTATTGTATGTTCATAATGCTTCGATCCTAATGGATTTATAATAATCTAAGGTTGAAAAGCTCCGTTCCAGACGGGACAGCAAATACCGTTCACTGAGCTCGGCAAACTCCCTGCGGGCATCCCCCGTCAGTCGGAAGGAGAATATTTTCTTTGCGGGTGCCGTGACCACATGGCGCACCGCCGCCAGACAGGCGGGAGATATCTCTTTGACACCGTATTCCCGATGGCGACCGCAGACAATGCCTCCGTTTTCGCCGTCGAAGTACAGGGACCCTTCCGTTTCTCCGCAGTGGAGACAGCCCATGACCTCGGGGGTATACCCCGTGAGACAGGCCAGCCGCAGCTCAAACACCGCCTTGATGAGCCAATCCTCTGCCAAGCCGCTGCTAAGTGCAAACAAACTGTTGAGTCCCAGCTGCAGCAGCTCGGGACTGGCGGCATCCTCATCGGACACTGCCTCAAGCACCTGCGCCAAATAGACAGCCAAAGACAGCTTCTCCAAGTCCTTGCGCAGCCCCTCAAAGGGCTCCAGCACAATGCCTTCCCGCACCTGCCAGTGCCCCACACGAGTGTATAAGGTCAGCTCGGAAAAGGTCAGCTGCTGGGTGGCCGCGCCGCACTTGCTGTTTTTCCGCAGAGCTCCCGGTGCCTTCATGGTCAGCTTTCCGTCCTCGGTCAGCGCCGTGAGGATGCGGTCAGCCTCTTTGTATTTTACTTCCCGCAGCACAAGGGCCTTTACGGTTTTATCCATACTTATGTACCTCCGACACCCCGCCGAAGCCGAATGGGCTTCAGCGTGTATCATTGCCGATGTGCTCCCTGCGCATAGCCGTATAATACAGCCAGCACACAGGGTCACCGGTATCGCAGAACAGATTCCAAAGCTGTTCCGTATCCATGGGCAAACCTCCGTGGGAAGTGTCCCACAGATAGCTTGTCCCTCTTAATCGAATTTATGTTGGAAAGAGCTTCCGCTCACTCACTATAGCCGAAGTTACGCAGCAGGTTATTGGAGTCACGCCAGTTTTCCTTGACCTTGACCCAAGTCTGCAGGTACACCTTGGCACCCATAAAGGTCTCCATATCCTTGCGTGCCATTTCGCCGATCTTCTTCAGCATAGCACCCTTCTTGCCGATGATAATGCCCTTGTGGCTGTCGCGCTCGCAGTAAATGGTAGCCTCCACCTCGATCACATCGTCGCTGTCACGCTGGGCAAAGCGGGTGATCTCAATAGCGGTGCCGTGGGGGATCTCATGCTGCAGGCACAGCAGCAGCTTTTCACGGATGAACTCTGCGCAGACCTGACGTTCGGGCTGGTCGGTGACCATATCGTCGGGGAACAGCTGAGGACCCTCAAT
>JAFQDR010000239.1 GCA_017415945.1 Oscillospiraceae bacterium | reverse complement strand
CTAATGGTAAGCCTGTCTATGTGATTTGTCAGAGTGGTCTTCGCAGTTATATTGCCTGTCGTATTCTTCAGGGATATGGCTATGAAGCATTTAATTTTGCCGGTGGCTTCCGCTTTTATGATTCAGTAATAAACGACCGGGCGTTGATAGAAAAATCTAGTCCATGCGGGATGGATAAATAATTTAAAACCAGGGCGTCGCAGAAAATTGCGGCGTCTTATGTTATTTCATAAAATTCCAAATCTTTTATATGGTTTGTGCAAATTGAACTGGGATACACTTGATTCAAGAGAGAAGTTCTACACGCAAAAGTTTACAGAAAAGTTGACAGGTGTAAATGTGAAGTGGTATAATATATTTAGTGAAGTCTATTGTTTACTTAGTGAGGAATATTCAATGAAGAAGCTAATAGAGCAATTGAAACGCAGGAAGAATGCTATCATTCTTGCACATTACTATGCACCTGCAGAAGCGCAGGAGATTGCTGACTATGTTGGTGACTCCTTCTATCTTGCCAAGATCGCAAAAAAGAGTACAGCGGATATTATCGTGTTTTGCGGAGTTGCTTTCATGGGAGAGAGTGCCAAGATACTGAACCCAGGCAAAAAAGTTTTGATGCCGGATCTCACGGCAGATTGCCCGATGGCACATATGGTAGAACCGGGACTTATTCAGAGGATGCGGGAAAAGTACGAAGATTTAGCAGTCGTTTGTTACATCAACTCCACAGCTGAGCTGAAATGTCAGAGCGACGTATGCGTAACCTCGTCAAATGCTATCAAAATTGTAAAGGCACTGCCAAACAAGAACATCTTCTTTATCCCCGACAGAAACCTTGGACGGTATGTAGCGTCGCAGGTACCAGAGAAGAATATTATCATCAATGATGGGTGTTGTCCGATTCATGCATCGATTACTAAGGCATAGCTTCTTGTACAGAAGAAGATGCATCCGACAGCCCCTATACTCATTCACCCCGAGTGCGAGCCGGAGTTGCTTGAGATTTCCGATTATATAGGAAGCACGGCAGAACTGATTGATTATGTAGCAAAGAGTCCGCTTGATGAATTTATCATCTGTACCGAGGATGGTGTGGATTATAAGCTGGTCACAGACAACCCGGGAAAGAAGTTTTATTATCCAAATCCCCGTCCGTGTTGTGTGGATATGAAGCTCAACACACTTGAAAATATCCTTTCTGTTCTGGAAAAAGAGGATAAAGAGGTTTTTGTAGACGAAGCGGTTGCGGCAAAGGCCTGGAAGCCGCTGGATCGGATGCTTGAATTAGGTAGGTAAGAAATGAAAACGGATATTGTAATTGTCGGCAGCGGCGTAGCAGGTCTATATTGTGCCTTGAATTTGCCGAAAGAAAAGAGTATAATTATAGTTACAAAGAATATAGCGCGCAGAAGTGACTCTTTTTTAGCACAGGGAGGCATTTGTGTTTTGCGTGACGAGGAGGATTACGATTCTTTCTATGAGGACACGATGAAGGCGGGACATTATGAGAATAATCCCGATTCCGTGCATATCATGATTCATTCCTCCCAGGAGGTCATATCGGATCTCGTATCTTTGGGTGTTCGGTTTGAGAAAAATGGAGAAGAATTCGTATATACCCGGGAAGGCGCACATTCGCATCAGCGGATTCTGTTCCACGAGGACGAAACGGGCAAGGAGATCACCTCGCATCTTCTGGAAACCGCAAGAGCAAGAGAAAATATCACCATCATTGAAAATTACACGATGGTTGATCTCATTTGTGAAGGTAACGAGTGCCGCGGTATCATCGGACACGACGAAAATGGAGATTATTCCGCAATTCAATCGGATTACACCGTTCTTGCAACAGGCGGAATCGGCGGTATCTTTGAGCACTCAACGAATTATAAGCACCTGACGGGTGATGCCATCGCACTTGCGCTCAAATACGGTATTAAACTTCAACATATAGACTACATACAAATTCATCCTACCACACTCTACACAGAAAAAGAGGGAAGCCGCGAATTCCTCATTTCCGAGTCGGTGCGAGGAGAGGGAGCAATTCTTCTCAACTCCAAAGGAGAACGCTTTATCAATGAGCTTCTGCCACGAGATGTGGTTGCAAACGCTATTTTTGCTGAGATGAAGAGAGAGGGGAGCAAGCATGTCTGGCTCTCGATGGCTCCAATCGCAGAAGAAGAGATCAGAACGCATTTCCCCAATATTTATCATCGTTGTCTCGAAGAAGGCTACGATGCCACCAAGGAGCCGATTCCGGTCGTTCCGTCCCAGCACTATTTTATGGGCGGTATCGACGTAGACCGATACAGCAAGACCTCAATGGAACGTCTGTATGCGGCGGGTGAGACTGCTTGCAATGGTGTTCACGGCAGGAACCGCCTCGCAAGCAATTCGCTCCTTGAGAGCCTTGTGTTTGCAAAGCGTGCCGCCAAACACATCATGGATGGCTATACGCCTCTTACAGCTGAAACGGAAGTATCAGTTGATGAGTCAAAATACGAAAATTACAAAGAAGAATATAAAGCAGCCGTTCTTGCGGCAATCGAAAAGGAGAGAATGAGCCATGAATAATATCACAATGAAAATGAACGCAGACGAGTTGATCCTGCAGGCGCTGCGCGAAGATATCACAAGCGAAGACATTACCACCAATTCCGTAATGCCTCACTATCAGGCGGGAGAGGTTGACCTTATCTGCAAGCAGGACGGCGTGATTGCCGGACTTGAGGTGTTCAAGAGAGTATTCGAACTTCTCGACGAAAATACAGAGGTAATTTTCTATTGTAAGGATGGAGATGCTGTGAAGAAAGGCGAGAAAATCGGTTTTGTTCGCGGTGACATTCGTGTGCTCCTTTCCGGCGAGAGAACCGCGCTCAACTATTTACAGAGAATGAGCGGTATCGCAACCTACACAAGAGAAATCGCAGATCTGCTCAAAGGAACAAAAACCAAGCTTCTGGACACCAGAAAGACTACACCGGGAATGCGCATTTTTGAGAAATACTCGGTCAAGGTCGGTGGCGGATACAACCACAGATACAACCTCAGCGACGGTATTCTTCTCAAGGATAACCATATCGGCGCGGCCGGCGGCGTTAAGGAAGCCATCAGAATGGCAAAGGAATACGCCCCCTTCGTCCGTAAGATCGAGGTAGAGGTGGAAAACCTTGACATGCTTAAGGAGGCTCTGGAAGCAGGTGCCGACATCATTATGCTTGACAATATGACCGTTGAGGACATGAAAACTGCAGTTGGGCTTTGCCGCGGCAAAGCTGAAACAGAGTGCAGCGGAAACGTTACGCGAGAGAACGTGGCAAGACTTGTCGATATCGGCGTAGATTACATATCCAGCGGTGCGCTGACACATTCTTCCCCCATCCTTGATCTTTCTTTGAAGAATTTACACGCTATATAAGGAGGATTCCATGAAAGTAGCCGAAAGAAGAAAAGCAATCGTCAATCTCTTACTGTCAGCGAAAGAACCTATTTCCGGCAGCGAGCTCGCGCAGAAATTCGATGTATCCCGTCAAATTATTGTGCAGGATATGACTGTGCTGAAAGGAACAGGATACGAGATACTTTCTACGAGCCAAGGCTATATCATGCAGAAATCCCCGCTGTCAGAAAGAGTATTTAAGGTGCGGCATACGACTGACCAAACGGAAGATGAGTTGTCCTGCATTGTCAATCTCGGTGGAACCGTTGTTGATGTATACGTTTGGCATAAAGTATATGGGAAAGTCGAAGCTTCTCTGAACATATTCTCACCGATGCATATTAAGCAATTCATGGAGGGTGTCAGAACTGGGCAATCCACCGAGCTGATGCACATTACAGGTGGATACCATTATCATACCGTTCGTGCAGAGAATGAAGCAATTCTTGATCAGATTGAAGCTGCTCTGAATGAACGGAAATATATAGTCCCAGAAATCTGACTATCAGTGCCTGTAAGCTGAAAAATACTGATGTAAATACGAATCTTTAATATGACATTTTCCGCAGAACAAACTGATGGCATACTTTTATATGAAAACGGAAAAAGTATAATGGACTCATCGGTGAAGGCGGTTGATTCAGTGAAACCGCAATGTTCAGTATGGAAGGAAATGATTTATATGGACACACAATATTTAATAAAGAAAGTACACGGCAGAGAGATTCTTGACTCTCGCGGAAATCCCACCGTGGAAGTAGATATAATTCTCGAAAACGGAATAATCGGACGCGCTTCAGTGCCGTCTGGCGCATCCACCGGTATATACGAAGCATATGAGCTTCGAGATGGTGATCGCAGATATTCAGGAAAAGGCGTAAAAAAGGCGGTCAATTCGGTCAATACCGAAATAGCAAAAGCTCTGGAGGGCAAAAATGTCTTGGAGCAAGAGTCGATCGATCGTCTGATGATTGATCTTGACGGCACGCCCAATAAGAGCCGCCTTGGTGCCAATGCCATTCTCGGTACTTCGCTTGCTTGTGCAAAAGCCGCCGCTGCTGCTAAGGGAGTGTCTCTGTATCGGTATATTGGCGGTCATGATGCACATGTGCTCCCTGTGCCGATGATGAACATTCTGAACGGAGGGGCACATGCTACAAATAATGTGGATATTCAGGAATTTATGATTATGCCTCTGTCTGCTCCGTCCTGGAGTGAGGCATTGCGCCGTTCCGCAGAGGTTTTTCATGCGCTGAAAACAGTCTTGAAGGAGAAACATATCCCGGTAACCGGCGTGGGTGACGAGGGCGGATATGCGCCGATGCTTGAAAAAGACGAGGATGCACTCTCCATGATCGTAGCTGCGATAGAGAAAGCAGGCTATGTTCCGGGAAAAGATTTCAAAATTGCAATTGACGCAGCTTCTTCCGAATGGTATGACGAGGAGCTTGATGTGTATAAACTTCCCAAAGCGGGAAAAGTTTTGACACGTCAGCAGCTTGTTGAGATGTGGCGCGAATTTGCTTGTAAGTATCCCATCATTTCTCTGGAAGACGGCATGGGAGAAACCGACTGGGAGGGCTGGCAGATGCTGACCGACGCACTCGGCGACAGGCTGCAGCTCGTGGGAGATGATTTGTTTGTTACAAATACCAAGCTTTTAAGAAAAGGAATCGAAAAGGGAATTGCCAATTCCATTCTGATCAAGGTCAATCAGATCGGCACGCTGACCGAAACCCTTGAAGCAATCAAAATGACACAGAAGGCAAATTATACCGCCATCGTGTCCCATCGTTCGGGAGAAACAGAGGATACCACGATTGCCGATATCGTGGTTGCGGTCGGTGCAGGTCAGATCAAGACAGGTGCTCCGAGCCGCAGCGACCGCGTGGCCAAGTATAATCAGCTTCTTCGCATCGAAGAAGAGTTGGGTGAGAAGGCCGTATATCCCGGAGAAAAGGCACTGATCAACAGTAAGTAATCATTTAATTTGCATTGAGACAAAGAGAAAAGGCGCCGCATAGTCTATGCGGCGCCTTGACTTATTGTTGCTCTGATAACTCTTTTCTTTTACTCCGTCTGACGCGATTGATATGCCTTTCAAAGTCGCCGTTGTTGATAAGTTCTGTCAGAACATATTGCATGAACGTGGGAACGGTGCAGGAGTAAAATCCGAGGTGGTCATGGAAACGTTCAACAAGATGCTTGGGGAGAACCATATATCCAATACGGAGGGAAGGGGAGATCGTTTTTGAAAAAGTATTCAGATAGATAACATTATCGTGATCGGAGAGTGCAAACAGGGTATCCGTCGGTTTCGTTGAAACAGAGAATTCAGATTCAAAATCGTCTTCTATGATATAGCGTTCCTGTTGTTCTGACCAACGGATGTATTCGTGCAATTTGGAGGCATCTGCCGTGACGCCGCTCGGATAGCTCCGATATGGCGTTGTGTGCAGTACATTCGCTTTGGTTTTGGCAAGCGCGCTGCTGTCGATTCCCGAATGCGTCAAAGGAAGAGAATCATACTTTATTTCCTTTGCCTTATATACCTGTTCAATTTTTTTGTAAGAAGGAGATTCTATGGCAAAGATTTGATTTCTGCCAAGCAATTCAACGATCAAACTGTATAGATATTCTGATCCGGAACCGATGATGATCTGTTCTACCTCAACCTGAATACCGCGGTTGCGGGCAAGGTAAAGACGGATTGCTTCGCGCAACTCTGCACATCCGGAATTGGGGGACTTTTCGAGAAGCAGTTCCCCATGATCAGTGAGAACCCTACGCATTGTTTTGCTGAGAACAGACAGAGGGAACTCGGGGTATCTGCTGTCCGTATGTTGTAATGGTTTGTGAACCGTATGATGCTGGGAGGCTGCTGCAAACCCTTCATTGGGACGAAAAATCACTACATACCCACTGCGTGCTCTAGATTCCACATATCCTTCATCACACAGAAGAGCATAGGCGTGTTCTACTGTGATGATACTGACACCGGTTTCCTCGGCAAGACTGCGTTTGGATGGCAATTTAGCGTGGTATGGATAATTCTCGGAAATAATATCATCCCGGATTTGCCTGTATAACTGCTGATACACCGGGCGGATATCTTTGTTAATAACATATTTCATCTGGATATATAAAATGCTCCTTAATTGGATATTGTTATAAGGTCAGATATATTATATAATATTTACGATGAAATGTAAAGGAGTTTACTGAAAATGAAATCAAATACAAAGAAAATTGTCATGGCTGCCCTTATGGCGGCACTTGCTTGCGTGGCAACAATGATCATTAAAGTCCCCTCGCCGCTCAAAGGATATCTGAATTTAGGTGACTGTGTTGTACTCACAGCCGGATGGATGCTTTCTCCCATATATGGATTTTTGGCAGCAGGACTTGGCTCTGCACTTGCCGATT
>JAFQDR010000238.1 GCA_017415945.1 Oscillospiraceae bacterium | reverse complement strand
GCTGCGGGAAGCATCATAATAAGCATAACAGGCAGAAGGAACAGCGCAACTAACACAATGATGATTTTCGCGATTGTTTTTCTGTTCTCTACTGCAAACAGCGCCCATCCAACAGGACCGCTTGCCGCGCCTTTGGCAGCTCCGGCGATAGCCTTGCCTGCCTTAACAGCTCCTTTTACGGCACCTGCAACCTGCGTGGCACGGTCAACGGCACTTTTGCCTTCATTTCCTTGTTGATTGTCTGCCATTACACCCTATCCTTTCTCCGTGGGATTTGCGGAAGCTTCTGTACAATCTGCTCATTATACGCAATATCTCCGTTCGCATCCATATACGGTGTTTTCTCTACCGTGTCCTGAGCCGTTTGCTTGTACCACTTGGAACCGTCTGCCGCTGTTTCAAGGGTATATGCACCATCGGGCTTCATATACTGATCTGCGCTATACATGGCAAATTCCGTGGGAGCTGCGCCGCCGATGGATTCTTTACCTGTAATTCTGCCGCCGCCGATTTCCATATCGGAAAACTGAGGAGCATTTGTCTTACCAGCGTATCCAAAATAGGATGTCATAGCTTCTGCGGCACGGGAACCTGTGATAGTTCCTTCGTTATTTACACTGCCTTTGGCGACAGCACCGATGATGGTATTCGCATAATCTCCGCCTTTTGCAACAGAGCTGTTATAGATGCGCTGACTGATGGGATGATTCTGCTGGCCTGTAACACTGCTTGCGGCGTGTCTATGTGAGGTTCTGCTGACCGCTCCGGCAAGTCCGCCGGACAAAAAGGAAGCGTCACTTCCGCTGCCTGATGCAGATCCTCCACCACTGCCACCGCCTCTGTGATGCCCGAAAGCACCTCCACTTGCAATTTGAATGCCTCGCATAGCAATCATAAGCTCACCAAGCATACTGCCGCCGGTGTGTCCGACATTGATTCCGAGCGCAGACATAAAGCTATCAACCTTCTGCGATACCTTGAGAAAAGCTATCGCACAGAGAAACCATATAAAAATATTACCCGAAATTTTATCTTTTCCTTGTGCTGCGACCTGCGCTTCCACTTCGGCCTCGGTGACAGCAAACACATTCACAGACAGTATGCTGAACAGGAGTACCGTGGCTAACAACAAAAATAGTATTTTTCGCATTCTTTTTCACCTCACACAAATAGGGGATTGGACAGAAATGTTCCGACCATAGATGTAAATATACGCAGACACCAGGCATTCATAATCAGCAAAAACATCTGACCTGCAAGCATCCTGCACCAACTCTTAAAAATATTGGATGTTGACTGTGCCGATCCGGTTGCGAATGCCACAGGTGCGGTAAAAACGAGGACACCGAGTAAAACGTATCGTTCAGCCGCCTCAAAGAGCAGTTTAATATAGTTCCACGCAATAATGAGGAGCAGAATCAGTGCAATAATCGCAACCGATCCGTTTGCTATGACACCCAATATTGTTGTAATAACGCTGTTGAAGTTGGCAAAGGACAGCGGGGGGAGCTCTGACGTCAAAATCCAATTATACGGTGTGCCGCCTATCTTCAAAACAATATCCACGATATCCCGTGAAAAATAAGCAAGGAAAATGAAAAGAACACTGCGAATGGATAGTTTGATAGGATCTTCTGCTTCCAGACCGGCTACAAGTCCGAAATTCTTAAACAGATTCCATACCCAGTTCAGAAGGATCAATCCGATTGCCAGAGCCACAAAGACGGTATACATGGTTTCGGCTGCAGGAAAGTAGCGAAGGAAAGAGTCCATGTTGCATCCCAGTGCGCCGAGTACTGAAGTAGATATCATGTCAAGCAGGTTCATGACCTGTTCGGCAATCCAGCCTACAATTTTATCTAAAATACCTATGAGGTTCACCTGCTTTCATATAATTAAATTCATTACCGCAATAAGCGGCAGGGAGAGAATCTGCCGCCATCGCAGTAAAACAGAGAAAATTTATGCGGTATACTGACCGCCGGCAAACAGGGGCGTGACATACGCCATAATGAATCCCAGGCCATTGAGAATCGCCCAGGAAATGATAATGCGCTTCAGCCATGCACGGGACTCATCAACGGTTTTTCCGTTTTTCGAGAAGTTCATAAGCAAAAGCGCAACAGCAGCAGTAACGACTGCCGCAATGGTAGAGATGCCTACAACCTTACCGTAGACATCCTTCATGATTTCGGTTGCTTTTGTCCACATATCCGTTGTTCCTGCAGCAAAACAGTTCACTGCGAGCACGGACATAAGGATTGTCATGGCGAAAACCATATACAGAATTTTGCCATAGTTGATGCTTGGCTTGTCAAGCTGCTTTAGCTTTGTTGTTTTTTTGGTCATCATGATGCCTCCTTGGTTATTTCTCTCCGCCTAAAAGAAAAACTCCCACCGAAGTGAGAGTTACAAGTGCAAAAAAGTCGCTGTCCGGTATGACAGCGACTCGTTTGCCGCAAGATATAGTTTTAAGCATGACTATTATATCATATGAAAAAAGAACAATCAAGAAAAGCATCGGGAAACTTTTGGGAAAATCGTTGGAAAAATAAAAAATTGTGGCTGTCCAATGCGAATGAACCACTTGTTATTTAACAAATTTCTCTAAAATTGCACGGCTGTCTTTCGCCGTGTACCCCCATAAAATTGAGCCAACACATTCGACTGCAAGAGAACGGGTTTTGGTCATTGTTTTACTGCACATCGTAAAGCCATCTCTGTTTAACTGCTCAGTTATTTCCTCGTTAGAATGGTAAACATGAGGTGAAAAGTAGCTGTAATACAGGATCTTATAATACATTTCGCCGTACTTGTGATTCTCTCGCATACAAAGCGCTGCATTATTCACCAACTTGAGCATTTTGTTGGATCGCTCTATGCTTTTGGCTCTTTCTTCGATATCGGTTCCGGATAAATCGGCTCCTGCAGTGTAAATTGAATCCAGAAACTCATCGATGCTTTCACCAAAACAGTCCCTAAAGTCACTTTTCACCTGTTCGACGGACACAGTAAGGCTCCAGACAACGTCACGATAGCGTTTGAGCAGAAGAAGTGTATCATGGTAGCGCTCGTCCTGCTGTATTTGCTTCTTTGCCATTTCACCCCACCTCCTTTTCATTTGTAGCATCTATGGTTATGGCAAAACGATAAATTTGCGGCGTATCGGGGCATCGGATAAGTAATTCTGCTTCTATCGTTTTCCTCTTGCAGTCTATACTCTGAGATAAGGGAGATAAGAAATATTGCGCACGTGCACACGCGCAGCACGCGTATCCTTGTAGGGAAAGACTTTTTGCCGTCTTTTGGACCATCATGACTATATGCGATTTTGGCACGCAAGCAATGCTTTTTGGCACGCTGATCTGCGTCTCTTCTACCTCAAATTCGCTGTTTTGGCACGCAGCGAGAACTGCTTCCGCTTCCTGAATTTCATCCGCTTCTACTTTTTCCACCTCATCGGGAATAGACATTTTAATGTTCAAAGACATAGCAACTTCCTCCTTATCTATAATAACATCTGAAATATTGAACATAGTTGAAAGGTAATTACACAAGTATATGGCACTTCCATACTTGCCTTGGAATGAAACTGATTTGATATATCCATTGTCTTCCAGCTTACGAATAATACGCCCCGCAGTTGACTTGGATACGCCCCAACGCTTTCCGAGGTCCTCATATCCGATGAGCGGAGAACGTGTACCATTACGAAAATATGTAACCGGTCCCACATCTGATCCGGGGATACGGGCATCATTATATACTGCATTCAACCACAAATCGAGAACGATATCCATTTCAGAGCATTTGCCATTGCCTATGAATTCGGATACAAGACGGTATGGAAAAAAGAAAAAGCCGAGATCCTTTTGACATGGAACATCGGCTTCAAGTGATGTATTGAATTTTGACCAGTCGGTGATGGCGTACTTGATATACTGCTTATGATGAATAATGCTATATGTCAGTAGGTTTTTCTCTGACAGGTCATCAAGGACTGCAATGGTTGATTTTACTGTTTTCTTACGAAACAATTCTGTCAGCTCACGGCTTGGAAGGATCCATTCGCCCGGTAAAACAGAGTAAAAGATTCCATCAACGGGAAGTCGACTGAATTGATAATTTGCCATTGAACAGAGAACGACAAAGTAGTAGAGGAGTGAATCACCGTTCAACCGCAGTTCCTTGTCTTCTGTAAGCATTTTTACAAAGTTACGATATATTCGACATCGTGAATAGGTCACGAGCTGCTGAATTTTGAGTTGATATTGCATTTTTACCCTCCTTAGAAAATACTCTTTCTAACCCCGAAATAGTATTATTAATATAGAAAAATCCTTGCCGTAAATAGCAAGGATTTTCAAATACTATGTTGGGTCTTGTGATTTGTCGTAAAAGTGTCGTAAAATGGATTTCGGGGAATCACATAACTTCGTTTTTCTCCTTATATCTCCGTTTTTCTTCACTTTTCACGCTTTTTTCATTCTAAGGGCTTCATCGTGGGGAATAGCAATACATCTCTGATAGCGGCGGAGTCTGTCAGCAGCATGCAGAGGCGGTCGATACCGTAGCCGATACCACCTGTGGGAGGCATACCGATTTCCAGAGCGTTGAGGAAGTCTTCATCGGTGTGGTTCGCTTCTTCGTCACCGGCAGCAAACTGCTCTTCCTGTGCCGCAAATCTTGCTCTCTGGTCGATGGGATCGTTCAGCTCTGAGTATGCATTGCACATTTCCCAGCCGTTCATGAACATTTCAAAGCGTTCCACGTAATCCGGGTCGTCGGGCTTTCTCTTGGTAAGAGGAGAAATCTCTACGGGGTGATCCATTACAAAGGTGGGCTGAATCAAGTGCTCCTCAACGAATGTTTCAAAGAACAGATTGAGAATATCGCCCTTCGAGTGACGCGCTTCGTATTCCACATGCTTTTCATCAGCGATTGCACGGGCTTCTTCCAGGGTCTTGATTTCCCTGAAGTCAACTCCGGAATACTTCTTTACCGCGTCAACCATGGTGATTCTTTCAAAAGGCTTGCCGAGATCCATCTCAACACCGTTGTACACGATGGTAGTGGTTCCGAGAACCTCCTGTACCACATATCTGAACATATTCTCAGTCAGATCCATCATTCCGTGGTAGTCGGTATAAGCCTGATAAAGCTCCATGAGAGTAAATTCGGGGTTGTG
>JAFQDR010000237.1 GCA_017415945.1 Oscillospiraceae bacterium | reverse complement strand
TCCATTCTCATTCATCTGCCGTGCAAGCAAATATGCTCTGGTTTTCTTCACGTTCAGCAGTTCCTGCAGATCATCATCATTCATCTCGCCATACTCAGCTAGATAATCCAGTACGGTCCTCATCTGCGGCGTAACAACGACCGGAGCAGGTGTGTTTTTAGGTGCAGTCGAATCCTTCACTTCTGTTTCTACATTCATGTTGGGAAGAATCAGCTTGAATGTGTTCGGCGTAACTTCGATTCGAGGCTGCACAGAGTTGTCTTTATAGAGATTGAAAATTTTACGGATGCCTGTGCCGTAAGATTCAATCAGCTTCAGACGATGGAAAATCTCTGCAAGATTCCGGTTACGGGGCTGAGAAATTCCGCTGCGAATATCGTCCGCAGACAGACCCGGAAGCAGACCTCCGATCGAAATAAATTCCATACAGGTATCGTTCACATTGATGATAATACTTCCGCTGTAACTGTAATCCCGATGGACAAGTGCATTGAGCAGTGCTTCACGCAGAGCCTCTTCGGGATAATCGGACTTTTCAATCCGTTCAAGCCCACGGAATGTCGCAGAGGTACGATTACAAAGCGCAAGATAGGAATAGCTGTCATCCAGCTGCTTGAAAATGGAACCGCCGAATTCCTTTGCATCTTTGAACGTGGTGTTGGCATCATCGCCGAACACTGCAATCTTGGTCGTATGCTGGCACTGGTCGGAAAGAATCAGGGCAAGATTGGTGTACTGATCGCTGTGAATGTTTCGCAGCCCCAATGCGATATATTTGTCTTCGGTAAACTCCACATTGTATCTGGCAAAAGCATTCTCAGCCTGTTCAAAAGTCAATTCCTGCTGAACCGTACGCATTTCTTCAAAAATATCTCCGTCCGATTCTTTAATCATCCGACGGATCTGTTCACCGGAAGCCTGTACACTGGATGCTCCCTGCCGGACATATACACCGGTAGATTTCAATCCCTTGGATTTCAGATAATAGGGTTTGTAACTACCTTCCTCTACTTCAATACGGATTACTTTATTTTCCTGTAAGATGTATCGGATGAACATCGTCACATCCGGCTGAATAGCATCACGAATTCCGTTCGTCAGGCGGGTATAAGTATCATCCACGTCATCAATTCCCGTAAGATTCCCCTGATCGTCGATACCGATATAAATAACACCGCCGTCAGTATTGGCAAATGCGATAACTTCTTTGTAAATGTCATCGATCATCTGTGATTTATATTCAATGCGTTCACTTTCATACTGCATATCCAGTACCTCCATTTTATCCTGACTATATTATACTCCTGACGAAGTGAATTTTCAATAGTATTATGTGAATATTCACTCAATATTCACTTCGGGGTGATTGAATAAAGTGATTTGCATGAATTTTTGATTATTCATATACTGATGATAAAGTGTCGTACACCTCATCAACAACATAAAGAAACCCTGTCCCAATCGATGTTCGGCATCGTCGTGGAACAGGGTTCTGTTGTTATTCAAGATAAAACAGAGCGGGATTTCGCATCACGCCTTTTTCTTCACATTTCTTCCGAGCAGGATCAGTCCGATTACAAGTACCACCGGGAAAACCGCAGCCACCAGCAATCCGTTTTTCAGGTTCCCGCCGGACAGTTCCGCAAGGCTTCCGACCAGCGCGGGACTTACCGTAGCACCGAGATCCCCTGCCAACGCCAGAAATGCGAACATTGCCGTACCGCCTCTCGGGCATTTCTGGGACGACAGACTGATGGTTCCCGGCCACATGATGCCAACCGCCAGACCGCAGAGCGCACATCCTGCCAGACCGAGAATCGGCACGGGCGACAGGGATGCCACGAGATAACAGCAGGCGCACATTACGCCGCACATCAGCATGGTCTTTGTCAGATCCAGCTTTTCGCTCATTTTGCCGTAGAT
>JAFQDR010000236.1 GCA_017415945.1 Oscillospiraceae bacterium | reverse complement strand
TGGTGCTGATGAGAGCCTGCTTCTTGATGACATAACCGCACACGCCGCAGTGACTGCCCTCGGTCTTGCCCTTTTCCGAGCAGGTGGGCTTTACCGCAGGATCGATGACAGGGGTGTGGTCGATCATGTCTGTGTAGTCGTCCACATAGCTGTCGCCGCATTCGGAGCAAGTGTAAGTCGTGAAGCCCTGTGCGGTGCAGGTAGGCTCGGTCACCACGCCCACATAGCTGTGCTTTTTCACATCCACATAGTTGTCCTTGTAGGAATCTCCGCAGACGGTGCAGGTATAAGTCGTGTAGCCCTGCTCGGTGTAAGTAGGTTCCGTGACAGCAGACTCATAGCTGTGTCCCGTTGCGGTGTTGGCTGCAGTAATGGTTTCCGTTACATCGCAGCGGGTGCATTTACGAGTCTGTGTACCATCTTCGGTACAGGATGCGTTGTTGTCATAGACATACTCCCCGAAGCTGTGACCGAGGGCGGTATCGGGAATGGCGACACTGTCCTTCTCGCCACAGCGGGTGCAGGTGCGAGTCTTGGTAGCATCCTCCACGCAGCCGGGGTTGTTGTCGGGAACGTATTCACCATAGCTGTGCCCCAAGGCGGGTATCGGATTGGAACTGTAGGTATAGCCGCATTCGGCGCAGACATTCACCTTTCCGCCCTGCGCCGTACAGGTTGCGGATTTGTCTTTCACTGAATAGGCGGAAGCTGTCATAGCTTCTTCTCCGCTTTCCCAAACCCGCAAGTCTATCTCGCCCTTTTCGGGCAATCCAACGCTCTTAGTGCCAATATAATTGATGTAAACATCCTTACCGGAAAGCGCGTCGGAGGATTCACTTATTAGGGTTCGGTCCGTTTCTCCCGAAGATCTTACCCAATGATCATCCATAGGCTCGGGACCAAACAGCACTTCGCCGCTGTCTCGATCATATACGGTCAAATAGATCATATTGGAACCATCTTTTCCGATCACATTTTCAAGTCGGTAACCGTACCAAACCTTAGATGAGTACTTGAATGTATCCCTCAGGTCAACACCCACATAATGGGATTTTGTGATTGTAGTACCTCCACTTGCATTTGTTTCACCCTCGGGAAGCTTAACAGTTTCCGTGTAATACAGCCATACATAATATATGCTGTAGAAATAAAAGAGCGGTATTAAAGGAGACGAGGTCTCCCCATTACTGAGTTGCAGACTTGATGCAATCTTCCAGTCCAGATCAATGACCCATGGTCTGTCATGCTTGAGGGAAACGGTTTCATCCATCGAATAGTACTTTCTTTCGATAATTTTTTCCGCACCGTTGGCATCCTTGGATTTTACCGTATAAACTTTCTTTTTCCCATCATTTTTCGCATACCCATTGGAAGTATCCGAAGTCAAGGTTACAGTGGATACATCATACTCCCAATGGTAGCTGCTGTAACGATGGTCACAGTCATTTGGGATTTCGATTTTAAATTCCGTTTTGTATTCCCAGTAAAATTCGTCCAGTCCAAAGAACGTCATCAGCAAGCCCAGATTTTTTAGCCGCTGATCTTTTGAGGTATCGTATCCCTTATTCGCCAATGTATTATAGTCACCGTTAAAATCGAAATCATCGGAAACCGTAAGAGAAACGGTATATGCCATTGAATCCTTATTTACAGCAGTCTGCTTTATAACAGCAGTCACACGGCTTTCCCCTGTTAAAAGCTCCTGCAGCTCGTCATTAGCATTTCTGGGCCCGGGATAATGCTTATTCCCATAAAGAGTTGCAGTGGAAGCCAGTGTGGCAATTCTGTCTTGCGGTTCTGTTGATTCTCCTCGATAGCCGCTGAGACCATAACTATAGTAGAAATTATGCCAGCTGACCGTCCCATGCATAGTCATAACATCTTCGTCATAGGTCTTATACGTAAGAAGCGCCTTGGTCAAGCCATTGGTCAAGCCCTCCTGCATCAAATAGGAATTGAACAGAGCTGCAGTCATAGCACTCCTATCATTCAGCTTCATATCCTTGCCGTTACCGTAAAACCCGTGAGCCAAATATTCTGTGAAGGCATCATCGTCGGCGTTCGCTCGGTTCACTTTCTTTGCGTGGGCTTTGATAACTGTTTCAACAGCAGACTTAACCGCTGCCTCATCCGTTTCCTCCGATGCAGCCAAAACACTCATAGGCAGCATGGATACGAATATGGATACGGTCAACAATATCCCCAGCAGTCTCTTTCTCATGTTTCTTCCTCCGTTTTGAAAAATCAGCTTGAAAAAATTATAATACAAATGAATATATATTCAAGGCTTTTTCGAATCAATATCGCAAAATATTATGAAAAAAAGCAAAAAACTCTCCCGAAATCAATCGGGAGAGTCTTATGTTGTTGATAGAATTATTCTTCTTCAGCAGGTGCGTTTTCCAGCAGAGCGCGGATGCTCAGGGAGATCTTCTGCTTTTCGTTGTCGATAGCGGTGATCTTTGCATCTACTTCTTCGCCAACGGTCAGAACGTCGCCGGGCTTGCCGATGCGGCGGTTAGCGATCTGGGAAATGTGGATCAGGCCGTCAACGCCGGGCAGAACTTCTGCAAATGCGCCGAAGTCCATCAGCTTAACGATCTTAACGGTAGCAACGTCGCCTTCTGCGTAAGTTTCGGTGAACTTGGTCCAGGGGTTGCCGTTGGGATCCTTGTGGCCCAGAGAGATCTTGCGTGCTTCCTTATCGAAGCTGATAACGTATACGTTCAGCTTGTCGCCAACGGAAACAACTTCTGCGGGGTTCTTTACGCGGCCCCAGGACAGTTCGGAAACGTGAACCATGCCGTCAATGCCGCCGATATCAACGAATACACCGTAAGAGGAAATGGACTTAACGGTACCTTCGTACTGCTTGCCGACTTCGATATCGTTCCATACCTTTTCAGCAGCTGCACGGCGTTCTTCACGCTGTACGGCACGGATGGAGCCAACAACTCTGCGGCCCTTAACTTCGGTGATCTTCAGGCGAACGGGCTGCTTCAGCAGAGATGCCATTTCTGCGTCTCTGGGCAGGCCGGTCTGAGATGCGGGAACGAATACGCGGTTGCCCTTAACGGTAACAACAACGCCGCCCTTGTTGTCTTCGGTAACAACGCCTTCAACAACTTCGCCGGATTCTGCTGCGTTTACGATAGCTTCCCAGTTCTTAGCAGCGTCGAGACGCTTCTTGGACAGCTGAATAACGCCTTCCATATCGTTAACACGAACGACAACAGCTTCAACCTTGTCGCCGATTTTTACACATTCTTCGATCTTGCAGCCGGAGTCGGTGAATTCCAGGGTGGGAATGAAACCGGAGTACTTCATACCCAGATCTACGTTTACTTCAGTAGTAGTGATTGCGACAACTTCACCGGTAACCTTATCGCCGTTATATATTGTCTTCAGAGATTCTTCCAGCAGTTCTGCGAAGCTCTTTTCTTCCATTTTGATTTCGTCTGTCATCGTTTGTTTTACCTCCTTAATGATCCACGACGGAGCCGAGGCTCCGGCAGTCATGCCGACCTTCACCGCACTCCGCAGCCGCTCCAGATCCAGTTCCTTGACATTCTCAATAAACTGGACATTGTCGCAATGCTGCTCACACAGCTGCGCAAGGTGCACACTGTTTGCGCTGTCCCTGCCGCCGATCACAACCATGGCATCACATTCGGACGCGATTTTCACCGCCTCCGTCTGTCTCGTGGATGTAGCCTCGCATATTGTATCAAATATTTCGAGGTTTGTACACTCTTTTTTTATTTTTTTCTCACATTCTTCGAAATTTAAACGAGTTTGTGTAGTCTGTATAACCATAGTAATCGGTTTTTGTGCAAATTCGGGGTGCTTATCCAGATAATCCCCCAATTCATTCGCGTTTTCAAAAACTACCGCCCCCTCACAGCAGCCGCAGATGGCCACTACCTCGGGATGTGAGGGCTTGCCGATGACCACAACGGTACGGCCTTCGGCTGATGCCTTCTTTACAATTTTATGGATCCGCAGCACCTTGGGGCAGGTAGAGTCGATAACCTGACCAGCACGGCTCCGCAGGGCCTCCTCTACTGCCATAGATACACCGTGAGCGCGGATGATAACACGGGCCCCCTCGGGAACCTCCTCGGGTGTCTGCACCACATGAAGCCCCTGACTGCGGAAACGCTCCACAACATCATTGTTATGGATCAGATGCCCGAGACTATAGCAGTCCCCGCCACCCGCCAGCATTTCCTCCGCCAGCTTCACCGAACGGCTGACACCGAAACAAAAGCCCGCGGATTGGGCCAGAACGATTTCTTTCATTCCGCTTCCCTCCCCAGCTTTGCAATGGTCTCCATCAGCTCATCGGTAAACGACTGATAGTCTTCTGTATCCTTGGGAACATATATCGGTTCCCCAATGATAATTTTTACACGGCGGAAAATCACCTTCCGTCTGGTGACAAACACAGGAACGATCGGCACCCGCAGCTTAGCTGCCATACGGGCCGCCCCCGCCTTGGCCTGCACAGCACCGTCGGTGCTGACACGAGTCCCCTCGGGGAATATGCCTACCTTCTCCCCTGCGCGGATGTATTTCATTGCCGTGCGAATGGCGGAAATATCCGCACCGTCACGGTCTACGCCAAACGCACCAACCTGACCGAGAAGCTTCGCCATCCATTTGCGCTTGAACAACTCGATTTTTGCCATAAAGTGGATAGGACATTCCTTGCCGAAGGCCAAGGCCACCAGCACAGGGTCCACAAAATTGGAATGATTGGCACATACCAAGCAGGGCACATCGGGAATGTTTTCCAAGCCCGATACATCCATGGGATACAAAATGGCAGCAATGGGCTTAAGACGTACGTACCACTTTTTATAATTCTCGTGAGAATACAGGGATTCGCTCAAGTATCCGTCCCTGCCTTTCTTTTTTTCTCTACAAGCTCAACAACCGCAAGGATGCTCTCCTTTGGTGTCATATGGCTTGTATCCAGCAGCACCGCATCCTCCGCCTGCTTCAGGGGTGCGGCCTCTCGCTCAGAGTCCCGCTTATCCCGCTCAATAATCTCCGCCAAAACGGATTCATAGGTTTCATCGGTGCCCTTTTCACAAAGCTGGGCATATCTGCGGCGCGCTCTCTCCTCCGCGGAAGCCGTCAGAAAGATTTTCAGCTGTGCATCGGGCAGCACCACAGTGCCGATGTCTCGTCCATCCATGAGCACATCATACCGACGTGCCATGCTCCGCTGCATTTCCATGAGATAGGTGCGTACCTCAGCCATAGCGGCAACATTGGAGGCATAGTGAGAGGCCTCGGGAGTACGGATTTCCTCGGAGACATCCTTCCCATCCAGAAACATTCTCTGGACACCGTCCACATAGCGCATATCGATATCCAGCTCGGGCAGCATGGCAACTACCAAATCATGGGCATCAGCCGCATAGCCTCTCTCCCTGGCTGCCAAACCAACAGTACGATAAATGGCACCCGTGTCTACATATACGAAGCCCAGCATCTGTGCCGCAGCCTTTGCAATGGTAGACTTCCCCGCTCCCGCAGGGCCATCGATCGCAACAGAAAATTTCGTCATATGTACTCCTTTTTACTGTACAGCATTGCCTGCCACATAAGCAGTGGACCAAGCGATCTGCAAATTAAACCCACCCGTGTAGGCATCCAAGTCCAGCACCTCGCCCGCAAAGTA
>JAFQDR010000235.1 GCA_017415945.1 Oscillospiraceae bacterium | reverse complement strand
GAAGGCATTACCCACTCTCTGTGCTCTCTGGAATACGAAGACCACCGTCCCCTGTACAACTGGGTCATTGAAAACACCGACGTCCCCTCCAAGCCCCGTCAGATCGAGTTTGCTCGTCTGGGCATCAACTACACCGTTATGAGCAAGCGTAAGCTCCGCGCTCTTGTAGAAAACGGTCTGGTCAGCGGCTGGGACGATCCCCGTATGCCCACTCTGTGCGGTCTGCGCCGCCGTGGCTATACCCCCGCATCCATCCGCAACTTCACCGCAAGAAACGGCGTTTCCAAGGTCAGCTCCACTGTTGAGTACGCATTTTTGGAACACTGCCTCCGTGAAGACCTGAACGAAAACGCAAAGCGCGTTATGGCAGTTCTCAAGCCCATCAAGCTGACCATCACCAACTACCCCGAGGGTCAGAGCGAGCTGCTGACTGTGGAAAATAACCCCCTGCGTCCCGAAGACGGCGAACGTGAGATCAGCTTCTCCCGTGACCTGTACATCGAAGCGGACGACTTCATGGAAGTGCCCGTGCCCAAGTACAAGAGACTGACCCCCAACGGCTTGGAATGCAGACTGAAGGGCGCATACCTCATCAAGTGCACCGGCTGCGTAAAGGACGAAAACGGCAATGTTGTGGAAGTGCTGGCAGAGTACGATCCCGAGTCCCGCGGCGGCAACCCCGCTAACGGCCGCAAGGTCAAGGGTGCCACCATCCACTGGGTAGACGCTGCCACCGCTGCGGATGCAGAGGTTCGCGTATACTCCAACCTGTTCTCCGATGCCGCTCCCGACGCCGCAGGCAAGAACTTCCTGGACTGCCTGAACCCCGACAGTCTGGAAGTGCTCACCGGCTGCAAGGTGGAAGCAGGTCTGGCAAAGATCGCCATGCCCGAGAAGGGCAAGACCGCCGAAGGCTTCCAGTTCATGCGTCAGGGCTACTTCTGTCTGGATAACCGCGATGCCACCCCCGAGCATCTGGTATTCAACCGCTCCGTAGCACTGAAGGACAGCTTCAAGGCATAAAACAATCAAGCACGCCCCGACCACATGGCCGGGGCGTTTTTCAATCTCTGCATTCGTAGGGAGCGTCGTCCCCGACGCTCCGCTACTGCTCACCGAAACATTGTGCCATTTTATGTTCATTGGCAATCATCTATCTGCGGAACGGAGCGTCGAGGACGACGCTCCCTACGAGTTCCATTCCCATTTGTACAGCGGTTTCGTTTGTCATTGCGCAGCTCACAAAAACTTGGTATAATAGCAAAAAACAATCCCAACAGGAGCATCCTATGTTTTTTGATACACACGCACATTTCGACAGCCATAAATTCGACTCCGACCGCATGGAGCTGCTTGCTTCCATGCCCGAACAAAATGTCAGCCTCATCGTGAACCCCGGCTGCGAGGAGGAATCCTCCAAAACCGCCATCGCGCTGGCAGAGCGGTTCCCCTTTGTCTACGCCGCCGTGGGCTGGCACCCCAGTGATTTGATCGACAGCGGCTGGAACGAGGCCTCCATCGAGAATCTCCGTCAGCTGGCCAAGCACCCCAAGGTGGTTGCCATCGGGGAAATCGGTCTGGACTACTACTGGGACAAAACCTACATTGAACTGCAGCACAAGGCCCTCCGTGCCCAGATGGACTTGGCACTGGAGCTGGGACTGCCCGTCATCATCCATGACCGTGAGGCCCATGGGGACATTCTCTCTATCGCCAAGGAATACGACATCCCCGGTGTGTTCCACTGCTATTCGGGCAGCCCCGAAATGGCAAAGGAGCTGCTGAAGCGTGGCTGGTATCTGGGCTTCGACGGCCCCGTTACCTATAAGAACAACCGCAAGCAGCTGGAAGTTCTGGAAGTCACCCCCCTTGACCGCATTCTCATTGAAACGGACTCCCCCTACCTGACTCCCGAGCCCTTCCGCGGCAAGCGCAACGACTCAAGCAAGCTCCGGTACATCGCCGCCAAGATCGGTGAGGTGAAGGGCATCTCCATGGAGGAGGCCGCGGCGGTCACCATGGAAAACGGAAGGAGACTATTCGGCATATGATCCACACCCTATTTGAAAAGCACCGCTTGGAGGGTGCCCCCAACTTCCGTGACCTTGGAGGGCTGCCCGCCGCTGACGGCAAGCACATCAAGTACGGCCGTCTCCTGCGCTGCGGGCATTTGGCATACATTACCCCCGAGGATGCTCGGAAGCTCACGGAGGACTATCACCTGCGCACCGTCATCGATATGCGCACGGAAAATGAGATGCACCGCCGTCCCGACACCAAGCTGAAGGGCGTGGAATACCTCCGCTGCCCCATCTTCGAAAAGAAGGTGGAAGGCATCACCCGCGAAACCGCTGTGCCGAGTCCTGTGGAATCCGCGCTGAACATGGCCCACAACGTACAAGGCTGTGACCCCCACGAGCGCATGAAGGGACTGTACGGCAAGTTTTTCGAGGAAGAAGGTTTGGAAAACTACGCCAAGTTCTTCGACCTGCTGCTGCGGCAGGAGGAGGGAGCTGTTCTGTGGCACTGCACCATGGGCAAGGACCGCTGCGGCACAGGGGCCATGCTGCTGGAATGGATGCTGGGCGTCCCCGAAGACTTGATTCTGGAAGACTATCTCTACACCGCCCACCGCCTGACCCCTGTGACCATGGAGACCATCCGCCGGGCGCGGCTGATTGAAGATGACGACGAGCTCATGGAGATCATCCGCATCATGGACGGGGTGCACCCTGACTTTCCCAAGGTACTGCGGGACAAAGCCGAGGCCATGTGCACCGCCGAAGAATTTATCCACAATAAGCTGGGCATGACCGAGGAGAAGCTCAACAAGCTGAGAGCCATGTATTTGGAATAAGTATAAAACTATGACCCACATCATCGACCATCCATAACACAAAAAAGCAGATGCGGTTTGCATCTGCTTTTTAATTTATATTAGTAGGGCGGGTGCTTGCTCCCGCCGCTATGATGGCCTGTCCCTTCATCGTGTATCCCCCCTGTCGCATACGCGACATCCCCCCTTTAGGCAAGGGGGGCATAAAAAATCCCGACCACCTTCGTGATCGGGATTTTTATATTACACAATACCCATGCACCATTCTACGGCAATAGCTACTATAACGACCAAGGCGGAAATGATAAACCCGTGGAGCATGGGCTTGGAACCGCTCTTTGCCATATCATCAAAGCTTGTGTTCAACCCGATTGCCGCCAAAGCGGCGACCATCAGGAATTTGCTCACAGACTTTGCTCCCGCAGATACCGCCGCAGGGATCACGCCGAAGCTATTGACCAGTGCCAACGCCAGAAATCCCACAATAAACCAAGGGAATAGACTGCGGAACTTCACATCGACAGCCACATTTCCGTCAGTCCCTGCGGCTTTTTTCTTTAGATGCACATTGATCAGCGCAAAAATTACAACAGTGGGAATAATGGACAGGGTACGGGTGAGCTTTACCATGGTGGCAAAATCCCCCGCAGCCTCTGAATAAGCATAGCCCGCCGCAACCACACTGGAGGTATCATTCACGGCAGTGCCTGCCCACAGGCCGTAGGCCATGTCACTGAGCCCCATCGCTTTGCCCATAATGGGAAACAGCAGGATCATCGCCATATCAAACAAAAAGGTCGCGGACATGGCATAGGCAATATCGCTGTCCTCTGCATCGATCACAGGCGCAATGGCCGCAATAGCACTTCCGCCGCAGATGCCCGTACCTGCGCTGATAAGATTGGACAACTTCCAGTTGAGTCCCAATGCCCTGCCGATGAAGTAACCGCCTCCAAAGCAGGTCAGCAGCGTAAAACACATAACCGTCAGACTCATTTTTCCCACCTCCAAAATAGTACCGATGCTCAAGGACGCCCCCAGCAGGATAATGGCAAACTTCAAAACCTTCTTGGAAGTAAACTTCAGTCCTTTTTTCACAGCCTCGGAGGGAGTCCAAACTTTATTGATAAACATCCCCACAAACAAAGCAATGACCGATGCTCCCACGAGATGCACAGGCAGCAGTCCTTCCACAAGCTTCGCCAAAGCCGCAATGACCACAGCGGACGCAACTCCGGGCAAGTATTCCAATATTTTATTCAAAAGCATTTCCTCCTTTTCACAAACAAGCTTGATTATGCCACACCACCATGATAAAATCTAATTATAGTTCGTAATCTTCCCATAACGTTATTTTATGAGGTGTTAACCATGTTGGATTATAAAATGCATACCTTTCTCACCCTGTGCGAGACCATGAATTATACCCTTGCCGCACAAAGATTACACATCACTCAGCCTGCGGTAACGCAGCACATTCGCGCATTGGAAAGCCAATATGGCTGTAAGCTGTTTACATATGACGGAAAAAAGCTGACCAAAACGCCCCAAGGGGAAATACTGGAACGCAGCGGCAACGCCATCCGTTATCAGGAAGCCCGCACCTTGGAAGCCATGCAGGGCAGTGACCGTCAGCATCTGGCTATCGGTGCCACCAAGACCATTGGGGAATTCGTCATCCACCACATGATCGCGAAGTTTCTGGAAAACCCGAAACATACCCTCCGTGTGGAGGTGGACAACACCGAAAAGATTCTGGCACTCATCGACAAAGGGGAATTGGACTTTGCGCTGATCGAAGGCTTTTTCAACAAAACTCACTACGGAAACCGCCTGTATCGCCGAGAACCCTTTGTGGGACTTTGCAGCATACATCACCCTTTGGCCGGAAAAACCGTCCCACTTTCCCGTCTGTTTCGGGAAAATCTGTTTATCCGCGAAGAAGGCTCGGGCACCCGCAAAATTTTGGAAGATGTACTGGCGGAACGCAACCACACCATTCATGATTTCTCCCGTGTGACCTGCATCAGCAATTTCGGACTGCTGCAGCATCTGGTAGCGGAAAGCATCGGTATCACCTTTGCCGGTGCCGCCATCGGTGAAAGCAATCCCAAGCTCACCCGTTTTTTCGTAGAGGACTGGGATGTCCATCGTGAATTCAATTATGTATATCTCCCCAACGCAGGGGCAGAACCTCTGATTGACCTGTTCGAAAACTGCGAATAACAAGCAAAAATCCCGATGTGAGCGCACATCGGGATTGGTTTTTAACGAAAAAATCCCGACCACTTTCGTGATCGGGATTTTTGGAGCTGCTAAGCAGATTCGAACTGCTGACCTCGTCATTACCAATGACGTGCTCTACCATCTGAGCTATAGCAGCATTTTTTATGCCGCAGACTTTCATCTGCGGCATAACTGGCGACCGTGAAGGGGCTCGAACCCTCGACCTCCAGCGTGACAGGCTGGCGTACTAACCGACTGTACTACACGGCCACTTTTCATCTTGCGTCCTTGCCGAACGCTTGATTATAATAGCACAGCATTCTTCTTTTGTCAACACCTTTTTTCAAAGATAACAAAAAAATTATTTTGTCCGCAAACAAGCCTCGAATTATACCTGCCCCCGTGGAGAAGCCACCCCCCTGTTTCGAACAAAAGAAAAATCCCGACCACCTTCGTGATCGGGATTTTGGAGCTGCTAAGCAGATTCGAACTGCTGACCTCGTCATTACCAATGACGTGCTCTACCATCTGAGCTATAGCAGCATTTTTTATGCCGCAGACTTTCATCTGCGGCATAATCTGGCGACCGTGAAGGGGCTCGAACCCTCGACCTCCAGCGTGACAGGCTGGCGTACTAACCGACTGTACTACACGGCCACTTTTCGTTTCGCGCCTCTCGGTGAAGCGCTTGATTATAATAGCATACGAATTTGATTTTGTAAAGCCTTTTTTTGAAAAATTTTTAATTTCTCATTTTGCGCAATTTTTACCTATCCAATCGAATGTAAATATACTCATTCCACTTCCTGCCCAAGCATATCGAATTCAGGCGTACTGAAAAATTCACCTAAGGTGATCCCCGGCCCATGACAAATCATCTTGATGGTCAGCAGCTTAGGGTTTTGACTCTTACCATATAAAATATTCTTGATGCCGGGCAGAGGCAATGCGGACATAGCAGCCGGCTTATTGATAGTAACCTCATACTCACCACACAGGGAAAGAATCCGATTTCTAACCGCATCCACTGTATTTATGTGTATCCTCCACCTTGAAACATTTTGCCGAAGCCCTCAGCGCCCGTTCCAAATTCAGCATATCCACAGAAAGTTCGAATATTGACATTAACGAAATGATTTTACGGTCATTTCCCCCAAAAAAGTTCCGATAAAAATTTTTTGGATTTTTTCAAAAAAAGACTTGCATTTTGGAATTTCCTGTGTTATTATAACTGAGCGCTCAACGAGAGGCGCAAATAAATAACCGGGTGTAGCGCAGTTTGGTAGCGCGCTTGAATGGGGTTCAAGAGGCCGCTGGTTCGACTCCAGTCACTCGGACCAATAAGAGGATCGCAGATGCGGTCCTCTTTTTGTTTTCCTCAAAAGGGGCACATCGAACCGGCGGCCTCGCCTAAATCGGCGTATGCCGATTTTTTATATCCCGCCGCTTTACAGCGCAAGCTGAATCGCAACGCGATTCGGGTTCGCGCTGTTGGTTCGACTCCAGTCACTCGGACCAAAAAAGACAGACCATCATTGATGGCCTGTCTTTTTTATTTTGCATTGATTAGAGGTCGAACCATGCGGCCTCTTTACTAAATTCACCTCGTCCGCAAGGTCGAGGTGAATTTTTTTAATCCCGCCGCTTTTCGGCTTTAGCCGACAGCGATAGCTGCGGTTAAAGCTGTTGGTTCGACTCCGGTCACTGAGTCGTCAAACTTCGAGCAGACAAGCATTGTTAGCCCCTACCTCTATAGAGAGTATTCCTCAGTTTCCAATGCAGGCAAATCTTCACGTTCCACATAGTGTTCACAGGCTCTATGCCATGGCTCGCGAGATTTTAAGCGAGGATAGACGCAATGTCCGCACTGTACCAATGAAAAGCCATTACCTCGTCGAATATAGTGCTGCCGAAAGTGTTTACAATCTTGACAGACGTTATGTGCCTTGCTTACTTTCATACCGTTTAAACATTCCCCTCCGGCGACATTTAGTGCGTGTCATTTCAACATTGATTATAGTTTATAATCATTAGAAAAACAAGTAATGAATGCCATTTGGAGGATTTGATATGTATAAGAATAAAAACTCCGACGGCACTTTAAATGTGAGTGGAAAAAGAATTCAAACAATGAGAAAACAGATGCAGCCCAAAGTTTCTCAAAAAGGGTTAGCTGATATGCTGCAGCTTGTTGGACTGGACATAGATAAAAATGCTGTTCAACGTATTGAAAGCGGCGAGCGTTTCATTACCGATATTGAACTAAAAGCATTTGCTCAAATTTTTAATGTATCCGCCGATGCGTTGTTGGGTTTGAATGACATAGAAGAATAACCTTATACCGTTGCTTAACCGTCCGCTTAAAAGCAGGCGGTTTTGATTTTTTCGGACCGTCGAGGACAACGATCCCTACGGGTGCGTCGATCTGCCCTTTGCAATGCCCTCCCCATCTTTACCGCTTTAATTGATAAAAACTTCCGGGGAATTTTGTCTAAAACTCTGAATTTTCTCGGTTTTTACGGGGAGTTCTTGCAAAGAAAAATTCCATATATTATGATATCTGAAATCGCACATTGTAATGGGGTCGTGAGACAACCCCTCCGCCCTTGCGGGCACCTCCCCTTACACAGAGGAGGCAAAGAATGTGAATCCACTATGGAGTGTGTAACTATGAACTTTATCTTTGTATCCCCCAACTTCCCCAAGACCTATTGGATGTTCTGTGACAGACTGAAGAAGAACGGCGCCAACGTGCTGGGCATCGGCGACTGCCCCTATGATGATCTGCAGTGGGAGCTGAAGAACTGCCTGACCGAATATTATAAGGTAAGCAATCTGGCAAACTACGACGAAATGTACAAGGCAGTGGCCTACTTCGCTTTCCGCTACGGCAAGATCGACTGGCTGGAATCCAACAACGAATTCTGGCTGGCACAGGATGCACAGCTGCGCACCGACTTCAACATCACCACCGGCGCACAGAATGACTTCATCGCCCGCATCAAGGAAAAGTCCGCTATGAAGGACAGCTACATCAAGGCCGGGGTTCCCGTGGCACGTCACCATATCGTCACCCCCGATAAGGCCGCTGCGGAAGCCTTCATTGAGCTGGTGGAATACCCCGTCATCGTTAAGCCCAACAGCGGCTGTGGCGCAGAGGCTACCTATAAGCTGAGATCCAAGGCAGATTTGGATTGGTTCTACGACAACTATCCCGAACACCCCTACATTATGGAAGAATTCATCTACGGCACCATCGTCAGCTTTGACGGCGTTGCGGGCCCCGATGCGGTTCCTCTGTTCTATACCTCCAACGAATTCCCCACCCCCATTCTGGATATCGTGGAAGAAAACGGCGACCTGCACTACTGGACCGTACCTCAGGTAGACGAAAAGCTCAAGGACACCGGCTTCCGCACCATTAAGGCCTTCGGTGCAGCCAGTCGTTACTTCCACTGCGAGTTCTTCCGTCTGACCAAGGCCAAGAAGGGTCTGGGCGAGGTAGGCGACTATGTAGCTCTGGAAGTCAATATGCGCCCCGCAGGCGGCTACACCCCCGATATGATCAACTTCGCAAACAGCGTGGACAGCTACGCCATCTGGGCAGACATGGTCACCAAGGGCCGCTGCGACCAGAAGCTGGACGGTCCCCACTACTACTGCGTTTACGCATCCCGCCGCGATGGCAAGACCTACGTCAACAGCCACGAGGACATTCTGAACAAGTACGGCAGCCGCATCGTCATGGCAGAACGTATGCCCGATGCACTGGCACTGGATATGGGCAATCAGGGCTACTTCGCTCTGATGGACAATGAAGCCGATAAGGACGAGTTCATCGCCTACGTACAGACTCTGGCATAATCATCCATTCGCACACTATGAAGCATGGTGCGCAAATGCGGGCGGATACTATCCGCCCCTACGAGTGCCACTCATTTAATATCAATCAACAGGAGAACATAACAATATGCAAGTTAATTACTACAAGGAACGCAGTGAATATCTGAATCGAGACATGGAATTTAAGGTCTACGGCCACGCAGGCCGCCCCATGATGGTTTTCCCCTGCCAGAGCGGACGCTTCTGGGACTGGGAGGATCAGGGCATGGTAGAGATCGCAAAGCCCTGGATCGAGGCAGGGAAGCTGCAGCTGTTCTGCGTAGATTCCATCGACCCCGAAAGCTGGGACTGCCCCAACGGCGATCCCCACTACCGTATGCAGATGCACGAAAAGTGGTTCAGCTACCTGACCTTGGAGCTGTACCCCCGCATGATCGAGCTCAACGGCGGCGAAAACAGCGGCAAGGTCATCACCACCGGCAGCTCCATGGGCGGCAGCCACGCAGTGAACTTCTTCCTGCGCCGTCCCGACCTGTACAACGGTGTCATCTCCCTGTCCGGTCTGTTCGACATGAAGATGTTCATCGGTGACTACATGGACGACATTGCCTACATGAACACCCCCAATGTGTATATGCCCAACCTGCCCGCAGACCACCACTATGTCGAGCTGTTTAACAACGCCGACCCCCTGATTATCTGTGTAGGTCAGGGCGCATGGGAGGACGAAATGCTGGAATCCACCCACATTCTGAAAAGCATTTTCGACAGCAAGGGCATCCATGCCGACTGGCAGATCTGGGGTCACGATGTTGACCACGACTGGCCCTGGTGGCGCATCCAGTGGCCCATGTTCCTGTCTAAGGTTCTGGATAAGTAAAAATGTAATGTGTTATAGCAGCCCCTCGGAGCGATACTCCGAGGGGCTTTCTGTCTAACTTAACCGCACCAAAGCCCCTCCTTCGATAAGGAGGGGTGCCCCATCGGGGCGGGGTGGTCGATTATCAACAGCGCGCACTCCATCATTTCGACCACCCAGTCAGCTTCGCTGACAGCCCTCCTTATCGAAGGAGGGCCTTAATCGCGTAATTCATCAGGGCTTTCTGTCTATTGACTTTCCATTTTATGCAATTACAATATGATTATCTACTATATAAATTGAAGGAGTATTTCTTCCATGCAGGATATTCTCATCAAGGCGGGCTGCTTTGTTGCCATCATCATACTGGGCTACACCATGAAGCGCATCGGTGTCCTCAAGCAGGAGGACTTTATGGTGCTGTCCAAAATCGTCATCCGCATCACCACACCCGCCGCCATCGCCGTGAGCTTTGCGGGGAAGGTCATTGATTTATCTCTGCTGCTTCTGATTTTGCTGTAAAACACAGACTTGTCAACTAATATATCATCGGTAAAGTAGCTAAATTTCCCATATGACATACAGGTATTTTCTCCAAACTTTCCGCAATGCAGGTTGTTTGGGTGAAATCCGAAATAAATTCGAATAATCCATAAATTTTACAGAAAACAATTCGGTATGCTCACAAAAACATACGAAATAATTGTGATTGTTGTTTTTTTATCAAGGTTTTTGCCCCCTATCTCTTGTTCAGGTTCCATAAATTCTGCTTGAAAAGCTTTCTCAAAAATGTTACCATACTGTTAACTAGGAACAAAACCCATAAAAAAAACGAAAAATATAGATTTGCGGTGTAAACACACCGTTTGTTTCATGTGGAGGAATTTGAAATGGTAAAAAATTTTGCTCACAGAGGCTTCAGCGGTCTGTACCCCGAAAACACCATGATCGCTTTTCAAAAGGCAGTGGAATGTGAAGGCTGCGACGGCATCGAGCTGGACGTTCACTTCACCAAGGACAAGGAGATCGTCATCATCCATGACGAACGCATTGACCGTACCTGCATCAACGGCACCGGCTTTGTGAAGGACTACACACTGGAAGAACTGCAGAAGTTCGACGTGAGCTTCAAGTTCGCAGGTCAGGTTCCCCCTCAGCACATCCCCACTTTGAGAGAATATTTCGAGCTGGTAAAGGATACCCATATCGTCACCAATATCGAGATCAAGACCTCTAACTACGAATACACCGGCATTGAACAGGCTGTTTACGACCTGATCATGGAATACGGTCTGAAGGACAAGATCATTATCTCCTCCTTCAACCACTTCACCATCAAGCGCATGAAGGAAGTCTGCCCCGATATGAAGTGCGGTCTGCTGACCGAAACTTGGATGATCGACGCAGGTGCCTACACCAAGAATCTGGGCGTTGAATGTCTGCATCCCATCTGGTTCAATATGATCGGCGAACAGTTCGACGAGGTAAAGAGCCACGGTCTGGATGTAAACGTATGGACCGTCAATGAGGAAGAAGATATCCGCACCATGATGAACCGCGGCGTCACTTCCATCATCGGCAACTTCCCCGACCGCATCACCAAGGTTCGCGGGGAAGGCTGACATTGTAAAATATGGGGCACCCCCCCTATTTATATTTAAAGGAGGAAAAACAAAATGAAAAAATTTCTCGCACTGCTGCTGGCACTGATCATGTGCTTTAGCCTGGTAGCTTGCGGCGGCGGCAACGATGCTGCAACCGATGGCGGCGACGAAGCTCAGGACGATTACAAGCTGGTTCTGAAGATGAGCCACGTTTTCGCTCCCACTGAAGCTCTGACCCTGACCATGGACGAAATCTGCAAGAACGTCACCGAAAAGACCGGCGGCGCAATCGAAATCCAGCACTTCCCCCAGTCTCAGCTGCCCGTTTACAAGGACGGTCTGGAACAGGTCGTTCAGGGTGCACACTTCATCTCCGTAGAAGACCCCTCCTACGTTGGTGACTATGTTCCCGACTTCAACGTTCTGGCAGGCCCCATGCTGGTTACCTCTTACGACCAGTACGTATACCTGACCAAGTCCGCAGAAGTTCAGGACATGCTGGCAAAGGCTGCTGAAAAGGGCATCCACGTTATCAACATCGACTACATCTTCGGCTTCCGCTCCATGATGACCAACAAGCTGATCGAAACCCCCGAAGACATGAAGGGTCTGAAGATCAGAACTCCCGGCTCCGAACTGTATGTTAACACCATCAACTGCATGGGCGCAACCGCTACTCCCATGGGCTTCGCTGACACCATCTCCGCTGTTCAGCAGGGCGTTGTTGACGGTCTGGAAGGCACCATCGACGCTTACAACTCCAACGGCTCTGCTGAAGTTGCAAAGCAGATGGCTCTGACCAAGCACCTGCTGGGTGTTTGCGGCGCTTACATCAACGAAGATCTGTGGAACTCCATCCCCGAAGAATACCGCACCATCATGCAGGAAGAATTTGACGCAGGCGCAGAACGCATGGTCAAGAAGATCACCGAATCCGAAGCAGAAATCATGGCTAAGCTGGAAGCTGAAAAGGGCATCACCTTCAACGAAGTTGACTCCGAAGCATTCAAGGCTCTGGTTCTGCCCATCTACGAAGAAATGGTAGCAAAGAAGGGCGTAACTCCCGGTCTGTACGAAAGATTCCAGGAAATCATCGCAGAAATGCCCTAACCCAATTTAACGCATTATGGGGAGAAGGAAACTTCTCCCCTTTTTGTACATATCAACCCAAGGATTAAAGAGGTAGATTCACTTGAAAAAATATGCAAAACTGTTTTTGGATAATTTCGAGCTGATCTTTGCAAGCATTTGCGTATCCATCACTACTTTGCTGGTTCTGATGAACGTATTCCTGCGTTACTTCATGAACACCGGTATCTACTGGTCCGAGGAAGTTGCAACCATGTGCTTTGTATGGTGTATCTTCGTCGGCTCCGCAGCTGCCTATAAAAACGGTGCCCATCTGGGTGTTGACCTTTTGGTCAAGAAGCTGCCCAAGTGGCCCCGCGCAATCGTAAAGATTCTCGTTGACATTATCCTGATCCTCATCAACGGCTACATTCTGTATCTGTCCGTTGTCTTCGTCAGCACTTCTTACCAGAAGCCCACTGCAGTTCTGGCAATTTCCTCTGCATGGGTAAGCTCTTCCTTGATCGTCGGCTTCGGTCTGACCACTCTGTATGCGGTTCGTGACATGATCAAGGACGTTGTCAAGACTGTGAAAGGAGAAGAACTGTAATGGCATTTTTACCTGTAATTCTCGTTTTCCTCCTGTACTTCTCCGGTATTCCCATCGCTTACGCCCTGTTCGGCGCATCCCTGACCTACTTTGGCTTCATCAACGTAGGCTCTCCCCCTCACCTGCTGCTGCAGCGCTTTATCACCAGCGCACAGAACTTCTCTCTGCTGGCCATTCCCTTCTTCGTTATGGCAGGCTCCGTTATGAACTATGCAGGCATTTCCGGCAAAATGATGAGCTTTGCGGAAACCCTCACCGGCCATCTCCCCGGCGGCTTGGCACAGTGTAACGTTTTGCTTTCCATGCTGATGGGCGGCGTATCCGGCTCCGCAAACGCTGACGCTGCTATGCAGTCCAAGATGCTGGTTCCCGAAATGGAACGCCGCGGCTATGACAAAGCATTCTCTGCAGCCATTACCGCAGCGTCCTCCGCTGTTACCCCCGTTATCCCTCCCGGGATCAACCTGATCGTTTATGCACTGATTGCCGGCGTATCCGTTGGCAAGATGTTCATGGGCGGCTACATCCCCGGCATTTTCATGGCGATCTGCCTGATGATCACCGTACATATTATCTCCAAGAAGCGCGGCTACGAAGCAAGCCGTGACAAGATGGCAAGTGCCAAGGAAATCGGTAAGGCCGCTCTGGACTCCATCTGGGCACTGCTGTTCCCCTTCGGCATCATCGGCGGTATGCGTATGGGTCTGTTCACTCCCTCCGAATGTGGTGCGGTTGCGGTTCTGTACTGTGTCATCGTCGGTGCGGTCATCTACCGTGAATTTAAGCCCAAGCACATTCCCATCGTTCTGAAGGAAACCATCGAAGGCACCTGCTCCGTTGTTCTGATCATTATCTCCGCTAACGTATTCGGTCTGTACATGACCTGGGAAATGATCCCCAACATGGTAGCAAAGGCTCTGCTGGGTCTGACCCAGAACAAGTACATCATGCTGATGATCATCAACGTTCTGCTGCTGGTCATGGGTATGTTCATCGAAGGCGGTGCCGCTCTGATCATTCTGGCTCCCCTGCTGTGCCCCGTTGTTGCGGGTCTGGGCGTTGACCTGGTGCACTTCGGTCTGATCTGCATCGTCAACATTATGATCGGCGGTCTGACTCCTCCCTTCGGCTCCATGATGTTCACCTGCTGCTCCATTACGGGCGTAGACCTTGTGGACTTTGTGAAGGAAGTTCTACCGTTCATACTGGCACTGATCATTGCGCTGCTGATCGTAACCTACTTCCCCGGTATCACCATGTTTGTTCCCAATCTGGTATACCCTGCTTAAATTGAATATTCCAATTGAATCTACACACCCCCATGCGGCACAGGCTGCATGGGGGTGTGAGACATTTTAAGATAAGAGTGAATGGTTGCTGCCTTTTATTCGCAGCTGCGCATGGCAAGGATGGTCTTTTCCATGAGCACATCCAATTCCCAGCCCAGCATCTCCGCCCCTTGCATGATCACATCACGGGAGCAGCCTGCGGCGAACTTCTTGTCCTTGAACTTTTTCTTCAGAGACTTTACCTCAAGGTCACTGCAGCTCTTGGAGGGGCGCATAGCCGCGGCGGCACCGATGAGCCCCGTCAGCTCATCCACCGCAAACAGCACCTTTTCCATGTAGTGCTCGGGCTTCACGTCGGAGCAAATGCCGCAGCCGTGGCTGACCACGGAGCGGATGATGCCCTCGTCTATATCATGGCCGGTCAGCAGCTCCACGCACTTCACACAGTGCTCCTCGGGCCACTTTTCGTAGTCGATATCGTGGAGGTAGCCCACCGCCTGCCAGTAGTCGGCGTCGTTTCCGCTTTCCTCCGCGAACCATCGGAGCACATCGCCCACGGTGCGGCCGTGCTTCAAGAGAAATTCACCTTCCGTGTATTGCTGCAGGAGCGCATATGCCTGCTGTGGTGTAGGGATCATAGGATTCTTCCTTTCTGTTTTTGTTTCATCCTAACACGCTATAAAAGCGCTGTCAATGTTTACAGTTTGTCCATTGACGGAACAGACTTTCAGTGTTTAAATACATATATTCTATCTATATAAGGTGGGTCAATATGAACATTTCCCGTACCTCCTGCGTTCGCCTGGTCATTACCGTGCTGGCCGCGTTTTTGTGTATCCGATACTGGTCGGTGGCAGAAAGTGCCGTCCGCATCGCCTTTGCCGCCGCGTATCCTCTGATCGTGGGCGGTGTCATCGCCTATATCCTCAATATCCTCATGAGCTTTTACGAGCGTGTGCTGCCCGTCAGCGGCAATGCCGCCGCAGCCAAGCTCCGCCGCCCCGGCTGTATGCTGCTGGCCTTTGTCACCCTGCTTCTGGTTGTGGTTCTGCTGTTCCGCATGATCCTCCCCGAGCTCATCAACTGTCTCATGCTGATTATCGAGAAGCTCCCCGGTGCTCTGCGTACCGCATACACTTGGATGGATGAAAACTTCAACGTCAGTGCCTATCTGACAGACCAAAACATCATCAACACACTGGAAAATTTGGATGTACAGGAGACGGTCAAGAAGGTCGTGAACGTCCTCATGTCCGGTGTGGGCGGTGCCATGGGCAGCATCATCTCCGGTGTATCCGGTGTGGTTTCCGCCGTTGCCACCGCATTCATCGCACTGGTATTCTCTGTCTATCTGCTGCTGGGCAAGGAGACCCTTGGCGGGCAGGTCACCCGTCTGGTAAAAACCTACTTGGGAGAAGCCGCTCTGGGCAGGCTGCTGTATGTATCCCGCACGGTAGATACCTGCTTCCACAGCTTTATCGTGGGTCAGTGTCTGGAGGCTGTGATTTTGGGTGTCCTGTGTATCCTGGGCATGACGATCTTCCGCTTCCCCTACGCCATGATGATCGGCTGTTTGGTGGGCTTCACCGCTCTGATCCCCATTGCGGGTGCCTATATCGGCGCGGCGGTGGGTGCCTTCATGATCTTCACGGTCAATCCCCTGCAGGCTCTGCTGTTTGTGGTATTCCTTGTGGTGCTGCAGCAGCTGGAGGGCAATCTCATCTACCCCAAGGTGGTAGGTGCCTCCATCGGTCTGCCGGGCATTTATGTACTGGCTGCCATCACCATCGGCGGCGGTGTCATGGGCATCTTCGGTATGCTGCTGGGCGTTCCCGTCACCGCGGCACTGTACCGCTTGGTAAAGGACAACATGGCCGCAAGAGAAGCCGCTGTCCTACCCGCACCCGAACTCCAAGAAACCGAATAAAAGACATGGAGCTGTTGCAGAATTACAACAGCTCCATTTTGTATAGGAGGGAAAAACTTAAAAGTCCTTGTTATTATTATTGGTGTTGTAGCCGCCTTCGAAGCCGATCATCAGACCGCCTGCTTCCGCATAGAAGCTGCAAAGTCCCGTGGTGTGCTCAATGACAAAGTTGGCATTGGGGTACTTTTCCAGAACCGCGGCCTTGAAGGTCAGAGCATTCTTTTCCCCGAAGCAGTGTGCCACACGGATCAGCATGCCGTCCTTGTAGCCACGCTCGCCCAGCATATCCACCAGCACCTCCATGGCCTTCTTTTCCCCGCGGGGCTTATGTACGGGAATGATCTCCCCGCCCTTTACGTCGCCGCAGACACGGATACCGATGGCATTTGCGATCTTTGCCACCGTGGGGTTCACACGGCCGTTGCGGGCCAGATTGGTCATGGATTCCAGACAGAATAAAATGTGGGTATGGTTGTGGTAGTCCCGTGCCCTTTCCACAATGGTATCAAAGTCACAGCCTTCTGCCATAAGCTCCGCGATTTTATCGCACAGCATAGCCTGCTGGGGGCCCGCTGCCAGAGAGTCAAAAATATAGGCCTTCTTTCCGGGATTTTCTTCCACAAAGTCACGGGCTGCCTGCCGGGCCGCGTTGTAGCTGCCGCTGAGATTCTTGGAAATGGTCACACCGAATACGCCGTCGGCCCCCTCAAAGGCCTCCAGCCATTCCTGTGCGTTGGCACAGGAGGAACCGCTCTTGCCCTTGTGTCCCTTTAAAAAGCTCACCATTTCATTGAGATTCAGCGCGGGCGTATCTACAAATTCCTTGTCCCCCGCCACGATCTTCATGGGTACCGTGGTATAGTTCACGCCGCTCAGGGCATACACGTTGGAGGAGGAGTCGGAAACCAATTTGAAATTCATAGTAATCACCTGTTTTCTCTCTATTTGTCTCAAGATATACCAGTACAGTATAACGGTTTCTTTTCTCATTGTCAACGGTTTTCGTAAAACCCGTGCACTGTTTTCATTGACTTTATAAAGACTTAACGATATAATGAGACCATGAAAGAAAAAACCAGAGAAAAGATTGCGGAACCCGCCCGCATCTTCCGTCTGCCCCGCTATGAGGACATCCCCGACGTGGGACTGTATCTGGAGCAGACCGTGAAGTACATCAATACATACTTTGATTCCTTCGACGGAATGAATCTCACCGCGTCCATGGTCAGCAACTATGTGAAGAAAGGATTGGTTGCGAATGCTGTGAAGAAACAGTATTACCGGGAACAAATCGCGTACCTGTTTTTCATTGCCGTCGCCAAGAATGTTCTTTCCATGGAGAATCTGAGCCTGTTCATTCGCATCCAGAAGGAAAGCTATTCGGTGAAAAAGGCCTATGACTATTTCTGTGACGAGCTGGAAAACGTCATGGAATATGTGTTCGGCATCAAGCCCGAGCTGGACAATGTTGGGTCTGACGAGACCGAGGAAAAGCTCATGCTCCGCAGCACCATTATTACCGCAGCATACAAGATCTATCTGGACTGCTGCTTTGATGTGATTCGGGAAGATTACGAATTTGAAGAATAAAAACTGAGGGGACTTCCGATCGGAAGTCCCCTTTTGCTTATCTTGTTTTCTTGTCCGCAAGTATCAGGCCCGCGCAGCCCAAAAGCAGGAGACCTACGATCAGGATGGCATAGTTGCGGAACACCACCTGAGGCAGCACCAGAATGATCTCGTCCACCCGCCAGTCAAAGATCCAGTTGGTTTTCCCCGGGAAGAACAAGCTGTGGAAAATCACAAAGGCGCGGTCAAAATCCAGTGCCGCCAAGCCGCCGATGACCAAAAACAGCCCCGCAAGCAGGCTCCCCGCCCAAAACATGGGGCCTTTGCCGCCAATGGGAACAGCCGTATACGCCTTACCCATATGCCAAAGCAGCAAAACCGCCGCAAGAGACAGTGCCAATGCAGTAAAGTCCATACGGAACAGCACCTCGCAGTCGGCAAAGTGGGCATAGCCCTCCTCCGACCACTTCATGACCCCCGTGCCAAAGGGCTCATGGAACACGCAATAGTCCATCATTTCGTCGAAGCCATAGCGAATTTCCTCGGCGGTCCAGCCGGTTTTTGCGGGCAAATCAAGGGCATCGATATGCAGATAATAGAAGCCTCGCCACAGCAGAGGCACCGCAATGGCTGCGCTGAGCACCAAGGCCATCAGGGCAAGAACCAGTGCTGCGGTATAGATTTTGGATTCTCGTTTCATAGGCACCTCCGCGGGAAATATACAGTCATTATACCATCCCCTTCCCCAAGGAAAAATTTTCATTTTTCACAAAATTTTATATAAATAACTGTTGCATATGTCGAAAAAAAGGAGTATATTGTATGGGCATTTGACACTGTAAATTTTTTGTTAAGAGCAAGAAAAGGTGAAAGCTATGAAACATTTGACTCCCGCATTGTTCCTTTGTCTCAAGGATTACTCCAAGGACAAGTTTGTAAAGGACCTGATCAGCGGCATCATCGTCGCCATCATCGCCCTTCCCCTGTCCATTGCACTGGCACTGGCCTCCGGTGTGACTCCCGAGCAGGGTCTGTACACCGCTATCGTAGCAGGCTTTGTGATCTCCTTCTTCGGCGGTTCCACCGTCCAGATCGCAGGTCCCACCGCCGCCTTCGCCACCATCGTTGCAGGCGTTGTGGCCAAGAACGGCATGGAGGGTCTGGTGGTTGCCACCGTGCTGGCAGGCATTATGCTGATCCTCATGGGCATTCTCCGCATGGGCAGCATGATCAAGTTCATCCCCGACCCCATTACCGTGGGCTTTACCGCAGGCATCGCTTTGACCATCGTCATCGGCCAGATCAAGGACTTCCTGGGTCTGACCTTCACCCACTCCCCCGTGGAGACCATGGAAAAGGTAGAGGAGACCGTCAACTGCATCGGTACTCTGAACCCCATGGCTCTGGTGGTGGGTCTGGTGGCACTGGCCATTCTGATCATCTCTCCCAAGATCTTCAAGCGTGTACCTCCCTCCCTGATCGCGGTCGTGCTCACCGCAGCACTGGTAAAGCTGCTGAAGCTGCCCGTGAACACCATCGGTGACCTGTACACCATCTCCGGTGCCCTGCCCACCTTCCACTTCCCCGCCATCTCCTTCGGCTTGGTGCAGGAGGTTCTTCCCGACGCATTCACCATCGCCATTCTGGCCGCCATCGAATCTCTGCTGAGTGCCGTGGTTGCCGACGAAATGGTAGAGGAGCACCACAACTCCAACATGGAGCTGGTAGCACAGGGTCTGGGCAATATGGCATCCGCACTGTTCGGCGGTATCCCCGCAACCGGTGCAATCGCCCGTACCGCAGCCAACATCAACAACGGCGGCCGCAGCCCCGTAGCGGGCATGGTACACGCCATCGTTCTGCTGCTGGTGCTGGTACTGCTGATGCCCTACGCCGCACTGATCCCCATGCCCACCATCGCTGCCATCCTGTTCATCGTTGCCTACAACATGAGCCATATGCACAAGCTCATTGAGATCGTCAAAAAGGCACCCAAGAGCGATGTGGCAGTCCTGCTGCTGAGCTTCGCTCTGACCGTGATTTTCGACCTGGTGGTCGCCATTTCCGTTGGTCTGGGTCTGGCCTGTCTGATGTTCATGAAGCGCATGGCCGATGTATCCGATGTGAAGGAATGGGAATACGTGGAAATCACCGACGACGAGGACGGCCGTCTGAAGCCCGTACCCGCACACGTTATGGTGTACGAAATCACCGGCCCCATGTTCTTCGGCTCCGCAGACAAGATCCCCGACATCGACAACCGCAACGGCACCAAGAATGTACTGGTGCTGCGTATGCGCTCCGTGCCCGCCATCGACGCAACCGCTATGAACGGCTTTACCCGTCTGGTGAAGCAGTGCAACAAGGCAGGGGTGCAGGTGATCTTCTCCCACGTAAACGAGCAGCCCATGCGTGAGTTCCACCACAGCGGTCTGTTTGATATGGTAGGCGAGGAATTCTTTCAGCCCAATATCGATGCCGCACTGGAAAAGGCAGAAACCCTGTAACACATATCTGATCCCCTCTCGGCCGAGAGGGGATTTTTTTGCTTTACACGCAGAGAGCATGGATACACCCGCAAGGGACATCCCCACGAGGGAGGGGCTGTGCAGCAAAGGGGACACCCGCAAGGGGCGTCCCTACGGCATTGTCCGATGCACCGCCGCATCCATAGGTGCGCCTTATTTTTATCGCAATATTACAACTTTGCTTATGGATTTTGCACACTTTGTGAATTGCATAACATCATCTTTTGTGCTAAAATGTACACAGGTAGAGATAGGCGGTATTTCTTACAACTTGAATACCGCTCGTCCCGGTCGTACATCCTTTGGTTTGATGTACGTTTATGATTTCTTTTCTTCCATCCAGTAATTCTCCCCCCGGCACAAAGCTCCCCCATCGGATGATGAGGGAGTTTTGTCCTTGCGCATTTCCCAAGGAGGTCCCCATGAAGCGCATTCTCGCAACCCTGTTGGCTGTGGTCATGACCGTCAGCCTGCTCACTGTCGGCGTATTTGCCGCCGAACCCACTACCGAATCCGATTCCGTGGCCCACACCCACGTATTTGACAAGAAAACCCTGCTCACTCCCCCCACCTGCAAAACCGAAGGCGTTATCATTTCCCATTGCAGCGGCGAAGGCGAATGTGAGTTGCCCGGCGGCGTTTGGACCGAGCCCCTGCCCAAGGTGGACTGTGAACCTTTGAATCAGCGACTGGGTATCCGTGAGGTCACCTGCACCATGGACGGCTACACAGGCGATGTATGCTGCAAATGGTGTCTGACCGTGCTGGAAAAGGGCGAGGTCATTCCCAAGACCGGACATACCCCCGGCGACTGGGTGGTAGACGCATGGAACAGCGACGAGACCACCACCGTCCGTTACCGCTTCTGCACCGTATGCAGTCAGATTGCGGAACGTGAGGAGATCCCCACCACGCCCGAGCTGGTTCCCGAAGTTCCCACCGTCCATACACACAAATTCGACGAATCCGTCATTGAGATCGAGCCCACCTGCCAAAGCGAGGGTCTGTCTGTGACCCGCTGCACCGCTGACGGCTATTGCGATCTGGTAGGCCGCGCCAAGTCCGAGGTTCTGCCTAAGGCAGAATGCTGCCCCGCCGATGGGCGTATCGGTGCGGTGGAGGCTACCTGCGTTTCCGAAGGACGCACGGGGGACCTGATCTGCAAGTGGTGCCTGACCGTACTGGAGGAATCTCAGGTCATCCCCAAGCTCGCTCACACCCCCGCCGACAAGCGTTTGGGTGCCGTTGATGCAACCTGCATCAACGAGGGCCGCACAGGGAAGCTGCTGTGCAAGGACTGTATGAGTTTGATTGAGGACTCCGAGGTCATTCCCAAGACCGACCACAAGCCCGGTGACTGGATTGAGGACCCCCTGCTGAGCAATGATGACGTGACCGTCAGCCACCGTTTCTGCAAGGTCTGTCTGCAAATCACCGACACCAAGGAAGTCTCCGTGGTGCACCCCGCCAGCCCCTTCGCGGATGTGGTCTACGACGATTACTTCTTTGACAGCGTGCTGTGGGCAGTGGACAACAAGATCACCGCAGGCACCTCTGCAACCACCTTCTCCCCCGAAAAAGTCATCACCAGAGCGGAAGTGGTCACCATGCTGTGGCGTGCCGCCGGCAGCCCCGCACCTCAGTTTGATTGGAACCCCTTCGGCGACGTTTCCGCAGACGCATACTACTACAACGCAGTGCTGTGGGCAGTGGAAAATGACGTGACCGCAGGCACCACCGCCACCACCTTCTCCCCCGACCGGCTGTGCACCCGCGCACAGGTCATGACCATGCTGTGGCGTGCCAAGGGCAGCCCTCTGGCGGAGGATGCGAAGGATCTGTTCATTGACGTAGCCAAGAGCGATTACTTCTATGCCCCCGTACTGTGGGCAACAGAAAACGGCATCACCGGCGGCACAGGCCTGTTCCTGTTCTCCCCCGATGCCCCCTGCTCCCGCGCCCAGATCGTCACCTTCCTGTATAAGGCGAAATAAAAACATTTACACCCACGGCAAAAGCCGTGGGTGTTGTGATAGATCGTTAAGTAACGGGGAGAGTATGTATGGATTATTATAAGCAAATTTTCAAACGGAAATCATTTCATATTTTCAAAGATACGGATAAACTAACCGGTGATGATATCCAAGAATTAACAGATTTTATTAAAACTGTAAAACCGCTTAATGCTGAAATTAAGACAGAAATTTGCATTGTGCCCGAAAAGGACACTACCTGTAAACGAGGTGGGGAATTTTGCATTTTGTTTTATAGCGAAACAAAGGATGAATATTTGCG
>JAFQDR010000234.1 GCA_017415945.1 Oscillospiraceae bacterium | reverse complement strand
TTGGCCTTTAGGACAATAACTCCCCCGCTTGTAGCGGAGGAATAAAAATGCTTATAGCAGTCCTTGGCCCCCACTGACGAGGGGGCTGGCAAAAATCTTTGATTTTTGACTGGGGGAGAGTATCAATGACAATCTCTCCCTCCGGTTTCGCTGCGCTCAACCACCTCCCTCATCAGAGGGAGGCAAGGTAATGCTCTACGTAAATTACCGGTTCACCGGTGGTTTTGATTTTGTATCATCCGTATTCGGTAAGGTACGCCATAGCTGAGAACTGAAATCGTTGTATGTGTAGTGCTCATGGGTTTGGGGCTGATAATCCGAGCACAAGCTGCAATATTGTTTTGACCGCTTTGCACGCTCGGTTTCGTCTTCCGTATGGAAATACAGATCACTCTTTTGTGTAACCGAAATATCCTTTGTGCAGAACAGCTCATTTACCTCGTTGCCCGCGGGACACAAATTGCCGTGCCTGCAGGTCAAACAGCATTTCAGAAAAACGTTTTTCGGCAATTTTCTCTGCAGATCGGCAAATGCATCGATCCATAAATAGTCGCTGCCATGCCCCCGGTATTCTTTTCCTTCGAATGTACAGCCCACATTCACTGTCATGGGGGGCTCTTCGTGGCAGCTTATGGTTACCTGCACTGTTTCGTCACCTGTTGGCGTATGCAGTACGGTGCTATAGCGGTATTGGTGGTTGCGCTCATACCATGCTTTCTTTTTTGGTTCATCCCAAGAACCGGCATCAACGTAATACCTCATGATTATCCTTCCTTTGGTGATTTTTTGGGTCAACGCATAACTTTTCGTCGGGGAAAGCGGTTGTTTAAAATGCCTTAAAGCAAAATCCCGTAAGGCCTGTGTCGTTTACTGCTTTTACAAAGCGTTCTGTGCAGATAATATATCCGGGAATGTCGGATACTCTGCAAAGATCACTGCCGTCCCATGTGGATTCATCGAGGAAAAGAGGAGACAGCCGTTGGCGGTTCCATTCAAAGCTGCCGCAGGCGTTGCAGACTTTTTTCTTTTTCAGTCCCATCCTTTTATAATCAAGGGTAATTGTTCCGCAAATCCGGACAAGAAAATAGGGAGGGGGGTCTTGGGTATTGTAGGTCGCCGCGATGGGGTCCCATGCTTCCATTCCTGTAATGCCCTTTTCCCGCAGTTTATCGATTGCGTATTCCGATAAGATCAGCATAGGGCCTCCTGCGCCGCAAAACAGGAGCCTGTCGGGGTGAATCTGTTTACCCTCCAATAACAGCTTGTGTGGGCCTTCAAAGTGCCAAGAGGAAACTGTTCTTCTGCAAACATCACAGTCGGATCTTTGAATTCCTTTCACAGAGCAGTCTTCATAGGCGTAACAGAAGCTTCGTTTGTCATAGCTCTCTAATTTATAGAATTGACTCATAGTGAGATGCTCCTTTACAGCTGTATGGTTTTGGTTGCGATGTGGTCGCAGAAGGTTTTATCGTGTTCTACGAAAAGAATAGTGGGCTGATAGGTCATGAGCAGCTCTTCGATTTGCATTCTGGAGATGATGTCAATATAGTTCATGGGTTCATCCCAGATGTGCAGATGGGCAGGCTGACAGATAGAGCGCGCCAGCAGCACTTTCTTTTTCTGTCCCGCACTCAAAGCAGACAGGTCTTTGTCCATTTGTGACTTAGGTACATCCAGTTTGGCGAGCATGGCAAGAAACAGGCTTTCCTCTACGCCGCTTTCCGCAGCAAAGTCGGACAGTGTTCCCTGCAAGTGGGATGTGTCCTGACATACGTAGGAAATCTGCAGACCTGTGCCGATACGGACTTCTCCCGTGTGTGGGATGTCCTGTCCGCAGATGAGCTTGATGATACTGGATTTCCCACTGCCGTTGGGACCTTGCAGGGCAATGCGGTCGCCCTGTTGAATATCAAAGGTGATGCCTTGGCAGACAGGGGATTCGTTGTAGGAAATGGATACGTTTTCCAGAGAAACCAGCTGCTTTTTATGAAAGGGCGTTTGGAATATTTTTAGCGTATCACTGCGTTCGATGTTTTTTAGTAAGCCTGATTTTTCGTCAATGGCGGCTTGTCGGCGCTTTTGAATGACCTTGGAACGCGCCATCATTTTCTCCGCCTTGTGTCCTACATAGCCTCGGTCAAAAACGTGGTCGCCGATCTTGGTGGATTCCGCGCGATTGGACCATGCGGCCTTTTCCTTTGCGGTATTCTCCAGACGGCGAATCTCCCGCTTGAGTTTTTTGTTCTCTGCCTGCTCAAAGGCGTCTTGCCGCTGCTTGTTTTCGTTCCAGGTGGAGAAGTTCCCACGACAGACCTCGATATTTGTTTTGTTGATGGACAGAATATGGTCCACGCAGCCGTCCAGGAAGCTGCGGTCATGTGACACCAGAATGAAGCCCTTTTTGCTGTTGAGATAGCGGCTTACCAAGGCACGGCCTTGGATGTCCAAATGGTTGGTGGGCTCGTCGATGAGGAGGAAGTTGTTCTCCTTGAGAAACAGTACTGCAAGCATGAGCTTGGTTTGTTCGCCGTTGGATAAGGTCTCGAAGGGACGATACAGGATATCCTCATCCAGCTGCAGCAGATTCAGTTCGCGGGAGAGCTGCCAGTATTCGTAATCGGGATAGATTTCCTCCACTATATCAATGGACAACATGGACTTGTCCGAAATGGGGTAGGGGAAGTAGGAAAAGGTCACAGAGGCGGAAATACTTCCGAAATAGGGATATTTTCCCATGAGCAGGTTCAGAAATGTTGTTTTGCCGCGGCCGTTGCGACCGATGAACCCAAGACGCCAATTGGTATCGATTTGGAAGGATACGTTTTCAAAGATATTGTCGTAGCTTCCGTCATAGGCAAAAGTAAGATTGGATATTTGAATCAGCGACATAAGGCTCACCTCCCTCGTAAACGCATTATATCATGAAATGTTGCCTGTTGTTAAGAGAATGCGGCTTTCGGGTTCGAGAAAATTCCTTGCCATTATATCTGCACGCTGTATAATAAAAGCATACCGGAAATGCGTAAAGGAGTTTACTATGAGCAGCTACAATATCTATTTCAGCCCCACAGGCGGCACCAAAAAGGTTGCGGACGTCCTTGCAAATCATCTGTTTGCCGATTATGTGAATGTGGATCTTTGCAGAAAGATCGGTGCGGTAGCTTTGGAGAAAGATGATGTTTGCATTGTATCTGTGCCTTCTTATGGGGGCAGAGTCCCTGCCGTGGCCATAGAACGACTGCGTAAGATTTCCGCAAAGGGCGCAAAGGCGATTTTGGTCTGCGTATATGGCAATCGGGAGTGGGAGGATACCTTGACGGAGCTGCAGGATACCTTGGAGGCTTGCGGCTTTGTATGCGTTGCTGCGGTTGCGGCGGTGGCGGAGCATTCCATATTCCGTCAGTTTGCGGCAGGTCGCCCCGATGCAGCGGACACAGAACAGCTGGCGGAGTTTGCCAAGCAGATTCAACTGAAATTGGAAAGAGGCGAATATGAGCCCTTGGTGCTTGCGGGCAGCCACGGTACATACAAGGAATTTGGCGGCACAGCACTGAAGCCTGCGGTGACAGGCAGATGCTTGGGCTGTGGAATCTGCGCCAAAGAGTGTCCCGTGGGGGCAATCGATTTTGAGGATCCCCGCATTACGCATACGGAAAAGTGCATCAGCTGTATGCGCTGTATCAAGATTTGTCCCAAGAAGGCCAGAACCTTGGACGAGGGCATGATGGCGGTGATGACGGAAAAAATGACCCCTGTGCTCAGCGGACACAAGGAAAATCATCTGTTTCTGTAAACAGTAACGGGGAATTGTCACATTTTGACAAAAACAGATTGTGAAATTTTTAATTGCGGTTTGATTGTGGTTATGTTATGATATTTGCGTATATAGCTGTGCCCTTGTACAGCATATACCACAAAATAATGGCGCCCGTGGTTACTCCATTTCCATAGTCACGGGAGAGCCGTAAAAAAGGAGGAAATATCCGCCCGGACCGGCGGTGCGGCAGTGTGGAGACCTGCCGTAATGGCTTGAGGGTTCCGCTCTCTCATGCTGAGGAAGTATTTGCGGAGGCATTGCTTCTACGGTCAAATGTTTATGGCAACTGTTAAGTTGAATGGTGTCAAGAAAATCTATGACAACGCAGTAACCGCAGTGCACAGCTTCGATCTGGAAATCGCCGACAAGGAATTTATCGTTCTGGTTGGCCCTTCCGGCTGTGGTAAGTCCACCACCCTGCGTATGATCGCAGGTCTGGAAGACATCTCCGATGGCGATCTGTTCATCGACGACGTTCGCGTCAACGACGTAGCACCCAAGGATCGTGACATCGCAATGGTATTCCAGAGCTACGCACTGTACCCCCACATGAGCGTTTATGACAACATGGCATTCGCTCTGAAGCTGCGCAAGATGGACAAGGCTGAAATCGACAAGCGCGTACGCGAAGCTGCTGAGATCTTGGATATTACCCAGTATCTGGAACGCAAGCCCAAGGCTCTGTCCGGTGGTCAGCGTCAGCGTGTAGCGATCGGCCGTGCGATCGTTCGTGAACCCAAGGTATTCCTGATGGACGAACCTCTGTCCAATCTGGACGCAAAGCTGCGTAACCAGATGCGCGCTGAGATCATCAAGCTGCGCCAGCGTATCGACACCACATTTGTATATGTTACCCA
>JAFQDR010000233.1 GCA_017415945.1 Oscillospiraceae bacterium | reverse complement strand
CTCTCCGCCCACACTTGAGCGGAAAGCGATATGGAGCTTGCTTCGACGCCATGCCGGCGCGAAAAATGAATTCTACTTTGTTTCGTCCTCGCGGACGAAATTCTGCGAAGCATTTTTTGACAGTCTGCAACAGCCCCTCCGTTTCAAAACGGAGGGGCTGTCTTTTTATTGCAACTCCAATTGAAAAATTGGAGTTGACCATTTCTTTTCTCTCTTCTCTTTTATCTTTTCTCTCAAACAGACAATTCACGCTCGCCAAGAGAACAGTGAAGACAGAAGAGTGAAAAGAGAAAAGTACCAAAACAAACCGCCAATCCACTTGCGTGAATTGGCGGTTTGTTTTGGTGCCGGTGGTGGGACTCGAACCCACACGGGTGTTACCCCAACGGATTTTGAGTCCGTCACGTCTACCATTCCATCACACCGGCAAACATAAGGGGATTATACATCAATCCCCTTGATATTTCAAGTCCTATTTTATCAATTGCACAAAGTTTCGATATCCACCCAAATCAGTTCGGGCAAATCAAAGGCTTTTGCCTGACAGACCGCGCCCGCACAGCCCTCTACGCCCTTGATCACATGGTACCAAATCCCCTCATCGGGGCCCACAATGCGGTCACCGTCCATGTGGAACCGCAGGATCTCACGGAGATTCCCCGCACCGTTGAGCTTATAAACGCTCTCACGCAGGCACCACAGCTCAAAGAAATCAAATTCCCGAAACTCCTGCCCGTTCATAATGGCGCGCTTGCTCTTGTCGCTGATGGGGCGGCGAGTCTCCAGATCCGCGCCCACAGGCTCGTCGGACAGGGCCACCAGCACATGGGTCTTGCTGTGGCTGACGGAGAAGTGCTTCTCCGTCTCATGGACAAACACAGGCTTCCCCTTCCCGGGAGGGCTCATCTCGGGCAGCGCAATGCCCCATGTATCCGCCACTGCGTACTCCAGCAGACTCACGCCGAAGGCACTGCCCCGCTGGGGGCTGCGGCCCTTCCGTTTGGCACGGACTTCATTGGCGTCCCTCATATCCGCAATATACAGCTTCAACATAACAAGCACTCCTTTCCGAGAAATCTTCTCCTCATTATTAGTCAGACAAAACAGCCTCGCAGAGTTTCGTCCGAAAGGACGAAATGAAATTCAATCCATTTTTTGCGCCGGCATGGCGTCGAAGCAAGCTCCATATCGCTTTCCGCTCAAGTGTGAGCGGAGAGCACTCATTCCGCTGCTTCTCCTTTTCAAAATGAAACCAAGGTTTCATTTTGAGTGAAGTATATAAAAAATACAAATAGGGCTGCAAGTGTGGAATTTGGCTGCCAACAGCAGACAAATTATGCGCGCAGGTGAGCTGCAACGCCCATCGCGTAAGCGGGGGCATCTCATTCAAAGTGCTCCAAAGGAGTACTTTGAATGAAGGCACTCAGATCCCCAGAGGGAACTTCAGCTGAGGCTGCATGGGGTCGTAATTTTCCACATTGAAGTCCTCAATCGTAATTTCATAGAAGTCCATCTTTTCGGGGTTCAGCACCATCATGGGCGCAGCACATTCGGGCTCCGCCGCACGCTGTCTGCCGCGCTCCAGCATGATTTCCGCCTGCTCCATGTGTCTGTCGTAGATCTGCTCGTTGGCAACAAAGTGGGTGAACACACCGGGCTCGTAGCCGGTATGTCTTGCGATCATCATCAGCAGCACAGCGTACTGCACCTCGTTGATGCCGCCCGCACCGCTGGCAGTGAGCATATCGCCGCTGCGCTGTACAAGGCACATATCCAGATAGTTCTTGCCGTCCTTGCTGTTGCGCACGTTCCACATGGTCAGGAAGGCGCAGGGAGCCAGACCCTCAGTCTCGTGAAGATCGGTCTCCTGCCACATGGAAACCACCTTTCTTCTGCCGTAGGGATTGGTTTCGATGTCCTTGATGAGCTGGTTAATGAGGTCGTAGCGCTTTACGGTAGCACCATAGCGCTGACCGATGGTGCCGTCACCGATGTCCCAGTCCCCCCACCAGTTGACGCCCATGGCCTCCATTTCGCTCAGCACATTGGTGGGTTGCTGGTAAATGGTCATCAGCTCGCGGATGCCCGTCTTCCATGCAATGCGGCGCAGGGTACAGATGGGAAATTCGCCCTTGGACAGGTCGTAGCTGCGGACTCTGTGGTTCACGGACAGAGTATGTGCGGGGGTGCCGTCGGCATACTTGGGTCGAGGGTCAACGTCCCAGTAGCCGTTGTCCAGAATGTAGCGGATATCCTCCAGCATATATTTATCGGCTTTTGTCAGCATAGTGATTTCTCCTTAGCACAGTTATTTAGACCAATATACCAAATTTTCATTCCCTCGGCAAGTTACAATATGTGCGGAAACATATTTTATTACAATTTCTTTCATTTATTTAAATATTTATCTACCATTTTTCTGCTGTTTGTGATATGATATGTCCGTTGAACTATGCAATGGTTCCACTTAATTACAGTTCGCAAGATTTTCCGTAGCCTGACAAATACAATCCGAATCCGTTTCTGTAAGAAATCTTTGACACCACAGGAGTGGAGCTTTGTGTCAGGCGAAAGTGAATGATGCAGATGGGCTCGCGCCCATCAAAGAATGAAATGATGTCTGACGCAAAAATACGCCCTGTGGTGCGGGTTCGTATTATATTTGTCAGGCTAAAGGAGTTTCGAAAAATGAAAAAAGTTCTCGTACTGGAAGATGAAGCCAATATCAGAAGCTTTATCGTCATTAACCTGAAGCGTTACGGCTACGAGCCCATCGAAGCCGAAACCGGTGAAGCCGCTCTGGAATGTCTGCGCAGCAATCCCGATATCGGTGTTGCCCTGCTGGACGTCATGCTGCCCGGCATCGACGGTTTTGAAGTCTGCCGCCGCATCCGTGCATCCGGCAGCAAGACCGGCATCATTATGCTCACCGCAAAAAGTCAGGAAATGGACAAGGTCACAGGTCTGATGACCGGTGCCGATGACTATGTCACCAAGCCCTTCTCCCCCTCCGAGCTCATTGCCCGTATCGACGCACTGTACCGCCGTCTGGGCAACACGCTGGAGGATAACGGCGGCGTGCTCATCTCCGGCCCCTTCCGTCTCAATCCCGCAAACCGCATCTTTGAAAAGAACGGCGAACGCATCCGCCTGACCCAGACCGAGTTTGCCATTATGAACCTGTTCATGTCCAACCCCGGCAAGGCACTGTCCCGCGGGGATATTCTCACCGCCATCTGGGGTGATGACTACACCGGTGAACTGAAGATCGTAGACGTAAACATCCGCCGTCTGCGCATTAAGATCGAAGACGATGCCACCAATCCCACCTACATCACCACCATTTGGGGCTTCGGCTATAAGTGGGGTTCTTGATGAATCTCAACGACAAGCTGAAACCTGCCGCGGAGAAGCTCAAGCCCGCCGCGGAGAAGCTGAAGCCTCTGTCCGAAAAGCTGAAGCCTCTGCTCCGGAGGATGGAGGCCACGGGGCTGCGGGGCTATGCCATCCGCACCGCCGTTATCAATCTCCTGTGCCTGCTGGCTGCGGTGGTGATCTGTCACCTGCTGCTCAGCAAGGGACTGACGGTTCCCGCCATCTGCGCCGCCGTCATTGCGGGGGGGCTCATTGTCCACGCCAATCTCATGTTCGCTATGGACATGAAGGAGCCCATCGACGAGCTGACCATCCTGTGCAGATACATTGCCGAGGGTCGCTACGGTCTGCAGGCCCCCAAGGGCGGAGAGGATGAGATCGGCGAGCTGACGGATGCCATCAACCATCTGTCAGCCAAGATCAGCGAATACGAAAAGACTCAGGCCCAGTTTATCTCCTCCGTTTCCCATGAGCTGCGCACGCCCTTGACCGCCATTACAGGCTGGAGCGAGACCATGCTCTTTGATGAAAACATTACGGGAGACTCCCGCCGCGGTCTGGAGATCATCGGCCGTGAGGCAGGAAGACTGACCAACATGGTCAACGATCTGCTGGAATTCACCCGTATTCAGGACGGCCGCTTCAAGCTGACCATGAGCACCGTGGACGTGATCGCGGAGCTGGAGGATGCCATGATGGCATACAGCGACCTGCTGCGGAAGGAAAATATGCAGATGGCATACCATATGCCCGACGGAGATATTCCCTTTATCAACGGTGACCCCGAGCGACTGCGTCAGGTATTCCTAAACATTCTGGACAACGCCGCCAAGTACGGCCGCGGCGGCACCGTAGACATCGGCCTCAAGGCCACCAAGACCGATGTGCGCATTCTGTTCCGAGACCACGGTCCCGGTATCCCCGAAAACGAGATCGCCCATGTAAAAGAGCGATTTTTCAAAGGCAGCACCCATGTCCGCGGCAACGGCATCGGTCTGGCTGTCTGCGATGAGATCGTCACCCGTCACGGGGGCGAGCTGCTCATCAACAACGCCGATGGCGGCGGTCTGATCGTGACCGTGAAGCTGCCCATCGGCGACCCTATTTCGCAAATGAGGTAATTATGAATCAGCAAAATAACACTCCCTTTCGCACAAGCATCGGCGGACAGGCACTGATGGAGGGCATCCTTATGCGAGGCCCCTTCAAGCAGGCCATTGTCTGCCGCACTAAGGACGGGCTGGTGGAAAAGGTGGAGGACATCCACCCTCTGAAGGAGAAGTACCCCATTCTGGGTCTTCCCATCCTCCGAGGCACCGTTTCCCTGTTCTCCTCTCTGGCTAACGGCATGAAGGCGCTGACCTACTCCGCCGAGCTGCTGCCCGAGGAAATGCAGGGTGAGCCAGACAAGATCGACCTGTGGATCGAAAAGCACTTCTCCGGTGAGACTGCCCAAAAGCTCATCATCGGCGTGGCCATGGTACTGGGAGTTGCCCTTGCCATGCTGCTGTTTTTGATCCTGCCCACCTTCATCGGCGGTCTGGTGCCCGCCATTCGAGATAACTTCTATGCCCGTACTCTGGTAGAAGGCATTGCAAAGCTGGTGATCTTCTTCTGCTACATGGCCATGTGTGCCAAAATGCCCGAGATCGCCCGTGTGTTCTCCTACCACGGCGCAGAGCACAAATCCATTTTCTGCTACGAGGCAGGCCTGGAGCTGACTGTGGAAAACGTACGCCCCCAGTCCCGCCTGCATCCCCGCTGCGGTACCAGCTTTATGTTCGTGGTCATTATCATCAGCATTCTGGCAGGTGCCTTCATCCGCGTGGAAAGCACTCTGCTGCGTATCGGCATCAAGTTCCTGATTCTGCCCCTGATCATCGGCATCACCTTCGAGATCAACCGCTGGGTAGGTGCCCACGATAACCTGCTGACCCGCTTCCTGTCCTGGCCGGGCAAGAAGATACAGCTGATCACCACCAACGAGCCCGACGACGACATGATCGAATGTGCCATCCGCGCACTGGAGCTGGTCATCCCCGAGGAAAAGGGTGCCGATCAGTGGTAAACCAAACTGGCGAAAGTAATTGTTTCTCCCATGCCTGTAGGGGCGACCATTGGTCGCCCGTAATACAAAGGCATTCAACCGCGGGCGACCGATGGTCGCCCCTACAAATGTTCTGATTACATCCCAACAAGCGAGGTGAATCTCCTTGAAAACCTATAATCAGCTGTGTATCGATGCCCGCAACGCCGTTCGCGCCTGCGGCAGCGAGAACCCCAATATGGAAGCCCGCAGCCTCGTGGCTTTCGCCGCGGGAAAAACCGTAGGCGAGCTGATCCGCGACTACATGCTCTACGCCAATGACCACATTGAGCAGAAGGTCAATGCCCTGATCGCCCGCCGCCAAAGCGGAGAGCCTCTGGCGTACATACTGGGCACATGGGAATTTTACGGCATGGAGCTGAATGTCAGCCCCGATGTGCTGATCCCCCGCATTGATACGGAGGTGCTGGTGCAGGAGGCCATCAACGTACTTGGTGAGCCCGCCGAGCCTCCCCGTATTCTGGATCTGTGCTGCGGCAGCGGCTGTATCGGCGTAGCTTTGGGCCAAAGCTTCCCTGGCTCCCGTGTTGTCATGGTGGACATGAGCGACAACGCCCTGCGTGTGGCCCGCTCCAACGTCATGAAGCACGGCATGGGCGCAAGAGCTTCCTGCGTAAAGGCCAACGCATTGAAGGCCCCTCCCATGAACGTGGGCAGCTTTGACATCATCGTGTCCAATCCCCCCTACATCAAATCCATGGAGGTTCTCACGTTAGACCCCTCCGTGCGGGACTTTGAGCCTCTGGAAGCATTGGACGGCGGCGAGGATGGATATATGTTCTACCGCGCCATTGCCAAGAAATGGCGGGCTGTGCTCCGTGAAAACGGTCATCTGCTGTTTGAGGTGGGAGAAGAACAGGCACAATATGTTGCCCTGCAAATGAAAAAGGCGGGCTTCACCAACATTCGCATCGTCAAGGACACCTACGGCACGGAACGTGTGGTACTGGGTCAGCTGAAGGAAAGCAAATCGAAGCACAATGAGGCAGCTTCTATCTAAAAATTCACTCCATCGTAGGGAGCGTCGTCCTCGACGCTCCGTGCCGCAGTATAGATAACCGTCGATGGACATAAAAATGCACCGCACTTCGGTGCTGTGGTGTCGGAGCATCGGGCGCCCCTTGTGGGTGTGCAAAGCTACGATGTTCCCTACGGCGGCAAAAATTTAAACACAATCCCATTGCAATCCCAACAGCAGGCAGCTGTACCCCGTTTGGTACAGCCTCTGCGATATCATAAAGACACAACAAAACTAAGTTTGAGGTGTAAACATATGGCAAAAGATAAAATGGGTACCATCACCCAGCCCGGTCAGGCTGCTGACAAGAAGAAGGCACTGGAAACCGCCATTGCCCAAATCGAAAAGAACTTCGGCAAGGGCGCTATCATGCGTCTGGGAGATGATATTCCCGTCAATGTAGAAGCGATCCCCACAGGCTCCCTGTCTCTGGACCTGGCGCTGGGCATCGGCGGCGTTCCCCGCGGCCGTATCGTGGAGATCTATGGGCCCGAATCCTGTGGTAAGACCACACTGGCCCTGCACATTCTGGCAAGTGCCCAGCAGATGGGCGGCGAGGTCGCCTTTATCGACGTAGAACACGCACTGGAGCCCGCATACGCAAGAGCGCTGGGTGTTGACATCGACACTATGCTGATCTCTCAGCCCGACACAGGCGAACAGGCTCTGGAAATCACCGAGCAGCTGGTACGCTCCGGTGCCATCGACTGCATCGTAGTGGACTCCGTAGCCGCACTGCTGCCCCGCAGCGAGCTGGAAGGGGAAATGGGCGAATCCAGCGTAGGCGTTGTGGCACGACTTATGTCTCAGGCACTGCGCAAGCTGGCAGGCATCGTATCCAAGACCAACTGTGTGGTCATCTTCATCAACCAGCTCCGCGAAAAGATCGGTGTCATGTACGGCAACCCCGAAACCACCCCCGGCGGCCGCGCGCTGAAGTACTTCTCCTCCGTCCGCATCGATATGCGCCGCGTGGAAGCACTGAAGAGCGGCAGCGAGATCATCGGCAACCGCACCCGTGCAAAAGTCGTTAAGAATAAGGTTGCGCCTCCCTTTAAGGAAGCGGAATTTGATATTATGTATGGGCAGGGCATTTCCAAGATCGGCGAGATCATCGATTTGGGCGTAAAGCTGGACATCATCGAAAAGGGCGGTGCATGGTTCACCGTTGCGGGCAACCGCATTCAGGGCCGTGACAACGTCCGCATCTTCCTGGAAAACAACCCCGAGGCAGCAGCGGAAATCGAAGCCAAGATCCGCGAGGACTATGTGAAGCTCATGTCCCCTCAGGCCAAGAAGGCAGCCAAGGCTGCGGGCCGTGCGGTGGACATCAGCGCGGATGATTTTGAAGGCTGATGGCACAGCTTCCCGAATCCGCAAAAACACGGGCTCTGCGGCTGCTGGAACGGCGTGACTACTCCCGTAAGGAGCTAATTTTGAAGCTCACGGAAAAGGGTGAGTCCTTGGAGGACGCAGAAGCCGTTGCCGACCGCATGATCGAGCTGGGCGTCATCAGTGACGAGCGATACAGCCGTATGCTGGTGCGCCACTACGCCGCAAAGGGCTACGGTGCCTGCCGCATCAAGCAGGAGCTGTACCGCCACGGCATCCACACCGATTTGTGGGAGGAGGCCATGGAGGAGCTGCCCCCGCCCCCTACCCAAGAGGAGATTATCGACAAGCTCCTCCGCAAAAAGCTGAAAAGCAGCGACCCCGACAGAAACGAAATCAAGAAAGCCACCGACGCACTGCTGCGTCGGGGCTTTTCGTGGTCTGAAATCTCCGCAAGCAAACAGCGGGTATTGAACGACTGCGAGGACTATATAGACTAACCAACACACAACACAAAAGAGGTATTGCATTGAAAGTAAGCTTTATTTCTTTGGGCTGCCCCAAAAACACCGTCAACAGCGAGCAAATGCTGTATCTGGTACAGCAGGCAGGCCATGAGGTCGTCCCCGCCCCCGAGATGGCGGACGCGGTGGTCATCAATACCTGTGCATTCATTGAGAGTGCCACACAGGAGGCCATCAACACCATTATCGAGATCGGTCAGCTAAAGACCGAAGGCAATCTGAAATATCTCATCGTGGCAGGCTGTCTGGCACAGCGTTACCAAGCAGAGATTTTGGAGGAGCTGCCCGAAGTAGATGCCATGCTGGGCATTTCCAGCTTCGGCGCCATTGCGGACGTGCTGGAGCAGCTGTCCGACAATCGCCCCGTGCAGGTGTTCGCCGATAAGAACGGCCCCGTGGAAGAGCTGGGCCGCACCGTCAGCACAGGCAAGAACTTCGCCTACCTGCGTATCGCCGAGGGCTGCAACAACTGGTGCAGCTTCTGTATCATCCCCGCCATCCGCGGCAAATACCGCAGCCGCAGCATGGATGCCATCATCCGTGAAGCGGAAGATCTGGCAGCACAGGGCTACAAGGAGCTCATCATCATCGCTCAGGACGTGACCCGCTACGGAGAAGACCTGTACGGCAGCAAGTGTCTGCCCACTCTGCTGAAGCGTCTGTGCAAAATCGATGGCATCCGCTGGATCCGCCTGCACTACCTGTACCCCGATGCCTTCACGGAAGAACTCATCGACACCATTGCGGAGGAAGAAAAGATCGTCAAGTATCTGGACATCCCCATCCAGCATATCAACGACGGCATCCTCAAGGCCATGAACCGCCGCGGCACCGGCAGCGATATTCGGGAGCTGTTCTTTAAGCTCCGTGACCGCATCCCCGGTGTGGTACTGCGCACCAGCTTGATTGCGGGCCTCCCCGGTGAGGGCGAGGAGGAATTTGAGGAGCTGTGCGATTTCCTGCGCTACGCCAAGATCGAGCGTGCGGGGGTATTCCCCTTCTACCCCGAGGAAGGCACCCGTGCCGCCCTTATGGACCATGTGGACTTTGAGGTAGCGCAGCACCGTGCGGACCTGATCATGGAAATTCAGGCAGGGGTCATGGAGGAGTTTTCCAATAACATGATCGGCGAGACCTTGGATGTACTGTTCGAGGACATCGACCCCAAGTCCGGCTTCGGCATCGGCCGCTGCTACGCGGACTCCCCCGATATTGACTGGCAGGTGTTCTTCGACAACTGGCATTCCTTTACTCCCGGCACCATCCTCCCCGTATTTATCCGCGACACCGACGAAGGAAACCTGATTGGCTCCGTCGTCACCGAAGACTGAGGTACCCCAAATGAATCTTGCAAATAAAATTACTCTGTTCCGTGTGATCTGCATCCCCGTGTTCATCCTCTTCATGTACCTTGAGGGCATGGCAATGGCATGGGCAGCTCTGGCGGTGTATGTTTTGGGATCTGTCAGCGATTTTGTTGACGGATACATCGCAAGAAAGTATAATATGGTCACAGACTTCGGCAAGTTCATGGACCCTCTGGCGGACAAGATGCTGGTCATCACCGCCATGCTCATGTTCGTTGCCCAAGGCAGAATGCCCGCATGGGTGCTGGCGCTGGTCATCACCAGAGAATTTGCGGTATCGGGTCTGCGTCTGATTGCCGTAGAGGGCGGCCGTGTCATCGCGGCAGCCAAGAGCGGCAAGATCAAGACCGCCTCCACCATGGTCTGCAACATCATCATGCTCATCCCCTTCTTCTCCAACGGCACCGTTGACCTGCTCTGCAGCATGGTCATTCTGGTGACCACCCTGTACTCCGGCATCGAATATTTCATCGTCAACCGCGACGTTATGAATTTCAAAGATATGTAAAATTACTTTCGTCCTTGCGGACGAAATTCTGTGAAACATAATTTTTGACAGAAGCTATAAATGTAAGAAAGGAATTAGGTCCTATGAGAGTTTACAATGCAATGTCTCAGCAGAAGGAAGAATTCATCCCCATCGAGCCCGGTAAGGTTCGTATGTACTGCTGCGGCCCCACCGTTTACAATTTCATCCACGTTGGCAACGCACGCCCCACCATCATGTTCGACGTTGTCCGCAGATACTTCGAATACAAGGGCTACGAGGTCAACTTCGTTCAGAACTTCACCGACGTTGACGACAAGATCATCAAGCGCGCCAACGAAGAAGGCATCAGCTCCACCGAAGTCGCGGAAAAGTACATCAACGAGTACTTCACCGATGCCAAGGCACTGGGTGTCCGTCCCGCAACCACCCATCCCAAGGCTACCGAAAACATCCCCCAGATCATCGAGATCGTACAGACCCTCATTGACAAGGGCTACGCTTACGAGGTCAACGGCGATGTTTACTACCGTACCCTGAAATTCGAGGGCTACGGCAAGCTGAGCCACCAGCCCATCGAAGACCTGCAGAGCGGCGCACGCATCGAGGTGGGCGACATCAAGGAAAATCCTCTGGACTTCGCACTGTGGAAGGCCGCCAAGCCCGGCGAGCCCTACTGGGAATCCCCCTGGGGCAAGGGCCGTCCCGGCTGGCATATTGAATGCTCCGCCATGTCCAACCGCTATCTGGGCAAGACCATCGACATCCACTGCGGTGGCTGCGACCTGGCATTCCCCCACCACGAAAACGAGATCGCACAGTCCGAAGCCGCAAACGGTGTGGAATTCGTTCACTACTGGCTGCACAACGGCTTCATCAACATCGACAACAAGAAGATGTCCAAGTCTCTGGGTAACTTCTTCACCGTCCGTGAAGCTGCGGAAGCCTATGGCTACGACTGCATCCGTATGTTCATGCTCATGAGCCACTACCGCTCTCCCCTGAACTACTCCGGCGAGATCCTCATGCAGGCAAAGAACGCACTGGAACGTCTGAACACCGCAAAGAAGAACATGGAATTCTTCACCGCAAACGGCAAGGACGGGGACATGACGGTCGCCGAAGCAACGATCGCAGCGGGTCTGGGTAAGTACCGTGACAAGTTCTGCGAAGCCATGGACGACGACTTCAATACCGCCGATGCTATCTCCGCAATCTTCGAAATGGTTCGTGAGATCAACGCAGCGGTCTCCCCCGCCTCCGACCCCACCAAGGCACTGGCTAAGGCTTGCTTCGATGCCTTCATGGAACTGTGCAATGTTCTGGGCATCCCCTTCGAACAGGTTGCAAACTTGGATGCTGAAGTAGAAGCACTGATTGAAGCCCGTCAGGCAGCCCGCAAGGCCAAGAACTTCAAGGAAGCAGACCGCATCCGCGACGAGCTGAAGGCCATGGGAATTATCCTGCAGGATACCCCTCAGGGTGTAAAGTGGACCCGCAGCTAAGTAACCGCAAGCGGCTGCAATGATGTTCCCTTCGAGAATGATGTATTGCTCCGCAATATGATGTTTGGCTTTGCCAAATGATGTTCGCTCTGCGAATTACTGTGTCCCTTCGGGAAATAATTTAATTTCAACCCCCAAATTCTAACAAATTTGGGGGTTACATTCATTTTTCGAAGAAAAGACATCATTGCCGAAGGCACATCATGCAGCGTAGCTGCACATCATTGATTTGCTTAGCAAATCTACATCATTGCCATATTCTTCCACCGCCCCACTTTCGGAACTTTTTCGACACTTTTCCGTCTGATTCCCTGTAACTTAATGTAATTTGACAAATGATTCCCCACAAGGTAGAATAAACTGTCGAGTTATACGGAAAACTCTCGGGAGGACAAGCATGAAAAACACCAATCGACGCAGAGCTTTGATCTCCGTGCTGCTGGCTGTGCTGGTGTTTGCGGGGGCTGTGACCATGCCCATTCTGCAAACGGAAGCCCACGCCGTCACCCAGTACGAGATCGACCGCAAGAAAGCGGAAAAGAATGCGCTGTCCAAAAAAATCAAAGAACAGCAGGAGCTCATGAACGCACTGAAGTCTGAGCAGTCCGGTCTGATGGAGCAAAAGGAAGCGTTGGACCAACAGCAGACCCTGAAGATTCAAGAGATCAATCTGGTTCACGAAGAGCTAACCATGTATCGCCAGCTGATTCTGGATAAGGAATACGAGGCCCGCGTGGCTCAGGAACACGCAGAGGATCAGCTCGCCATCTATAAAGCACACATTCGCAGCATGGAAGAACAAGGCATCAACAATATGTACCTGCAGCTGCTGTTCTCCTCCTCAAGCATGACAGAGCTGCTCAGTCGCATGGATATGGTATCCGAAATCATGGAGTATGACAAGCGCATCCATGATAATTACGTGTCCGCAAAGGAAACCGCACTGACCGCTAAGGCGGAAGCGGAAGCGGCAGCTGCCCAGCTGGCAGTAAAGGAAGCCGAGCTGCAGACGGAAATTGACCGTTTGACCGGGGAACTGGAAGGGCTGCAAACGGAACTGGACCGCCTTATGAGTGACATCGACGGCTACGCCGCGGTCATCAACAGGTACGCCGCCGACGAGGCCCGTATTGATAAGGAAATCAAGCAAATGGCGGAGGAGCTGAAAAAACAGCAGATGCCCCCCACCTCTACCGGCAGCTTTATGTGGCCCCTGCCCGCCAGCAAGGGCATCAGCTCCGGCTACGGTATGCGCAAGATATCCCTGTACGGATATGAAAAATTTCACGCAGGCATCGACGTTCCCGCAGGCATCGGCAATTCCATCCTTGCCGCAGACGGCGGTACCGTCATCGTATCCACTTATGACGGTGGCTACGGCAACTACATCATGGTCAACCACGGCAACGGCCGCGTTACCCTGTATGCACACATGAGCTCCCGCGCTGTAGACGTTGGGGCGGAGGTCAAAAAAGGACAGGTCATCGGCTATGTAGGCTCCACAGGCAATTCCACGGGCCCTCACCTGCATTTCGAGATCCGCATCAACGGTTCCGCGGTAGACCCCTGTAACTACTTTACAGGCTATTACTTCACAAAGAAATAAGCAAAACTCCCACAGAGCTTGAACTGCCCTGTGGGAGTTTTGTATGTGGGATCACATTTCTTCTACAACAAGGATCCCTTGGATTTTAGTAAACTGCTCCAGAATATAGCCGGAGCTGAATTTTTTATTCAGGCGCAGGGCGAAAATCGCACAGGTGGTCTTTTCCTCGGAGGTCGCCTTACGGGTGATCTCCAAGTCCAGCAGCTTGATCTCACACTCATGGATCACCTTCAACACCTGCTCCAGTGTACCCTTGCCCTGATATTCAATATACAGGTTCACTTCGGGAGCGCTGTTCAGCAGCTTGTATTCCCACTTGGAAAATACCAGCTCCGCCATCATGATCAGCAGTGTGGTCATAATACCACCCTCGTAAAATCCTCCGCCCAAGGCAAGACCGATGATGGCCGAACACCACAGCCCCGCTGCAGTGGTCAAACCCTTGACTCGTTGACGCTTGGTTACGATAATGGTGCCCGCACCGATGAAGCCGACACCCGCAATGACCTGCGCCCCCAAACGGGCAAGGTCTGTAAAGTACCCAAGCACCAAAGCCATGTACTGACTGGTCAGCGTGGTCAT
>JAFQDR010000031.1 GCA_017415945.1 Oscillospiraceae bacterium | reverse complement strand
GGCTGCTTGCTGCCGCCGCTTGAAGGTTAAGATGGGCAGCTCCTTCGGTGCGGCACGGCGGCAGCAAGCAGCCGCCCTACGGTGTGGAGGAAGATTTGGGTGCGACGGAGAAAGCGGCGGGAGCGGAGCTTATTGTTTCTCCCCGTGCATGGCATCGTACAATGCATCGCTGAGGATGGGGTAAAACTCCTTGGGGATCTGCTCCAGCTGCTTAAACATGGGGGAGAAGTGGGACTTCAAAATATCCTGAGAATACTCTTCGTACAATGCCTTGCCGAACTCGTTGACCGTGACGATCAGCTCCTTGCGGCTGCCCTGCATATACTGCTTATCCACCAGACCCTTGGCTTCCAAGCGGTTGACGATTTTGGTAAAGTTGCTGCGGGAGATGCCCAGACGGTCGGCAATGGCAGACATATTCTCCTGCCGCTCCTCGTTTTCCAATAAATACTCCAATACCTGAACCTGCGAGAAGGAATAGGTCACATCCTGAAAAACCATGTGCTCGTGCTTATATACATCGGCGTAAATATTGCAGTAGTGGATCAGAGATTCCACAATGTCGCGATATTCGCCCATCCAGCTCATTTTCATAGACAGACTCCTTTCAGATTTATCACATTTATCACAGTATATCAGAATCGTGCATATTTCACAAGTAGAAATAAAAAAATTAAAGTTATCATTGCAATTTGCATAAGCATATATTATAATGAAAGTGCAATTTGATTTCCGTCGGAAACAATCCCGCTTCCGACGCAGTTTAACCCCCGATTGTTTCTGTTGGAAACAATCAAAAAGAGAAAAGGAGGAACATATGAAACTGAGCAAGCGTACCTATGGTCTGCTGGCTGTGGCTCTTGTGCTGATCCTGCTGGGCAGCATTTTGGCAAGCGTCATCAACGGCAGCAGCGGCAAGGTGGATGTGAGCCGTATCCGCTTCGACGGCGGTCACGGTGAGCTGAGCGGTCTTCTGTACATGCCCGAAGACGCGTCCGCCGACAATCCCAAGCCCACCATCATCGTCACCCACGGCTACCTGAACTCTGCGGAAATGCAGGATGCCAATGCCATCGAGCTGTCCCGCCGCGGCTTTGTGGTGCTGGCACTGGACCAGTATGACCACGGTCATTCCGCACTGAGCCACGAAAACTACTCCGACACCAGCTTCTTTGGCGTGTGGCTGCCCTTCTGGATGCACTCCATGTATGACGCAGTCCAGTACATGTACGAACAGCCCTACGTTCTGAAGGATGCAGCAGGCAACGGTATGATCGGTGTCACCGGTCACTCCATGGGCGGCTTCTCCTCCACCGCGGCTCTGGCATTTGATGCCATGGCATACCCCGAAACCGGCGTGCTGAAGATCCACGCAGGTCTCACCGAAGGCGCTGACTTCTCCTACACCGCATTCATCGGCGTGGACGCAGCCGCATCCGCAGCAACAGGTGCGGGCCGTACCTTGGGCCGTGTTGCCGCACAGTACGACGAATTCTTCTTCAATGATCCCAACGAAGCAGGCGGCACTGTACGCCACAAGAACTTCGTTGCAACTCCCGACGCACAGACCTGGCTGGAACAGGCTGCACCCGAAGCAAACACCTGGTATAACACCTCCGACGGCGGCAAGCGCATTATTTACCAGCCTGCCGAAACCCATCCCTGGAACCACTTCTCCAAGACCACTACCGGCTATGCCATCGAGTTCTACTATGACGCATTCTCCGAATGTGCCGACCAGCTGAACGACATCGCTCCCGACGACCAGGTTTGGATCTGGAAGGAACTGGCAGAATTTGTTGCCCTCATCGGCTTTGTTCTGCTGATCCTGGGCGCAGCGGATGTAGTGCTGGCTCTGCCCTTCTTCAAGAAGGCAAAGAGCGGTGAGCTGCCCGCTCTGCCCGCAGCGGAAGGCGGCGTAAAGATCGCGAATATCCTGATTACCATTGCAGCCATCCTGCTGCCCGCAATCTTCTTTACTCCCTTGATGGATGAAGGCGCAGGCACTCCCATGGTCAATGTTCTGGTTTACGCAGGTGTCATCGTTGCTGTGGCCGGCCTGTTCTTCGCACTGGTGAAGAAGGTCGTGGGCGGCGGCATCGTCATGGCCATCGGCGGCGCAGGTCTGGCAGTGGTTGCCTCCAACGCCATGTACGCAGACAATGGCCGCTTCACCGCAATCGGCATCAACTCCATTGCATACTGGACCATCGCATGCGCAATGCTCTCTCTGGCCATCATGGGTACCGTTTACGTGCTGTTCAAGGCAAAGGACGGCGTGGGTCGCTGCGATTACGGCGTAGTGCTGACCCCCAAGGTCGTGATCAGCGGTATCTGCAGCGGCTTGGCTATCGTAGTCATCGCATACGCAGTGCTGTTCATCATCGATGCAATCTTCCTGGCTGACTTCCGTATCTGGACCTTCGCCTTCAAGACCTTCGATGCAAACATCATTCCCGCAATTCTGACCTACCTGCCCACCTTCCTGATCTTCTATCTGATCAATACCGCAGCCATCGTCATCAACACCAACAACGAAAAGCTGCAGGGCTGGAAGGGCTATCTGCTGGCCATCGTCCTGAACGCAGGCGGCCCCGCAATCTGGCTGGCAGTTCAGTACGGCAGTCTGTTTGCAACCGGCGTTGCTGTCAATGACGGCTCCGCACTGTCCGGCATTATGATGGTAGCAATGGTTCCCACTCTGGGTATCGCAGCCATTATCTCCCGCTACATCTACAAGAGAAGCGGCAACATCTGGACACCCGCAATTTTGAACGCAGTTCTGATGACCACCATGACTGTAGCCAACACCATGGTAGCGTTCAAGTAAGACATCAGCAAACCAAACATAAAAAAAGAACGAGCTTCGGCTCGTTCTTTTTTTTGTAGGGCGGGAGCAAGCCCCCGCCGTTTGTAGGTTAACATTGGCAGTGGATTTGGTTCGGGACGGCGGGAGCAAGCCCCCGCCCTACGGTTGTGGGAATAGATGTAGACTCCCGCAGAAATGTTACCGGGCGGATGTAGAACGATTTCCGGAATTTTGGTGCGAGCTACATATTCTTCATGCCATCATAGCGTCGAAGCAAGCTTCATATCCTTCGCTTCCGTTATAAACGAAAGCTCATCCATTCCGCTGCTTCTCCTTTTTCACACCAAACCCACTTCGTTGGGCTTTGGGGTGAGTTCCTGTAACGACCGTTTCCTTACATGTTTTTCATGCCATCATAAATATAGTCGATGACACGCTTGCCTGTCATCAGGTGTTCGTCGGACAGGGCGTGGATGTGGTCTAAGAAGATCCGCAGATTTTTGCGGCTGTCGGAGGACACAAAGTAGCGGATGCCGTCCTTTTTCTTGCGGATGTCCGAGCAGTAGGCACTGTTTTCATTGGCGAAGAAGCTGACGGAAATGTCCTCATAATTGATGATGGGGTTTTTGTCACCCAGAATCTTCAAATCAAATCGGCTGCCGTCCTCCAGCTCGTCAATGAGCTCCTGCAGATGGCGGCGGCGCTCCTGTCTGGTGAGGGTCTCTCCCTCATAGGCATCGAAGGCGGAGATTTTGCCTGTACTCATATACCGCAGCAGGGCGGTCTCGAAGATGACTACGGATTTGTCTGTGACAAACTCCTTCAGATAGTACCCTCGTGCCTGCTCCGCCTTGTGGGCCTGTGTGCCGTATTTATCCAGAATCTCGTCATAAAGCCCCTCGGACATATACATGGGGAACATGGAGGACAGCAGATACCGCTTTTGGGTGTTGCTGGAATACTTGAAGTAGTACAGATTGTTGTTCAGGTTGGAGGACTCCAAAATGGGCTGCTGTCTGCGGAGGAAGCGGCGGGCATCGTCGTAGTACAGATCCACCACGGAGGGCACGTCGGTCTTTACGGAGACGCTTTTGTCGGAGAAGGGGAGGCGGACGCTTTGCTCCACAAAGCTGCCCTTGGCGATCAGCAGGCGTTCGGGGAGACGGATGCCGCTGCTCTGGTCGATCTCCACCAAGTCCACATCCGCATTGCTGCCGATACTTAAAAGGCTGCAAATGTGCTTCCAATAGAGATCCACATGGCCCGCGAAGCGTTCGGAATCAATGAGCGCGGTCATTTTCAGACGGGTGTTGTCGGGATCCAGCACCGCCAGATCATCCAGCACCGACTGGAACTCTCCTGCGGCGGTGACGGGCTGGGTTGCCAAAATACATTCCACCCCGGGGTTGCGGCGGCGAGAGCCAAAGGCTGTACGGTTGGGACTCGCTTCGGTTTTTCGGGGAGGGGGATCCCCTGCGGGCTCGGCATACTTGGCCTTCCAGTATTCCTCCCGCAGCAGCTCGGACAGCTTGGCGGCAAAGATCCCGTCATCGGGGGTGCTGCCGTCTCTCTTGGCAAAGCCGAAGCGGCGGGCGGTGAGCTTTTTCCGCTCCTCGTCACATTCCCGTGCCATAAAGGTGCCGATGCGCTCTGTGAGCTTGTCAATGTCCTTGGAGGGGGGGAGCTTGGCACCGTTGACCCACTTGCTGATATAGGACTTGTCATAGCCCAGTGCATCCGCGAGATTGTACATTTTGATGTCGTTGACCGTGAGGAGCTCCTTCAGCATTTCCCCGAAGCTCATACCATTCACCCTTTCTGAGTTGACCAAGTTGACCATTGTGCAAAAGTTGACTTTTTTCTCTTGTTTATATTTTAACGTGAAGTCAACTTGTTGTCAACTTCCTTTCAACAGAATACGGGAAAATATTGTTAATTTTTTGCTTATCCCTAAAATACATAGGTAATTTAGAGGTTTTTGCGTTTTTGACGGGTGCTCCGTCGGATGCTGTCAGTCAACTTGTGAGCATTTGGGCAATATGATTCACTTACGGTCTTTTTACTTTTTTCGTGAATGGGTGTATGATGTAGTTGTCAGAAACCGTAAATGATTCACCTTATGATATACAGATCGGAGAGAGAACAATGTCCAAACTGTTTGAGCCTATTTCCTTTGGCAATGTGATCGTGAAGAACCGTCTGGCGGTGGCACCCATGGGTACCATCCACGATATGGACGGCGGCGTGTCCCCCGAGCAGCGTGCCTATCTGGTAGAGCGTGCCAAGGGCGGCTACGGCCTCATTTATCCTTCCGCACATACCATCACCACCAAGTATGAGCACCCCCATTCCTCCGGCAACTTCCTGTGCACCGAATCCCACGCGGAACGTCTGAAGCTGCTGGCGGACGAAATTCATCAGTACGGTGCCAAGCTGGCCATTCAGCTCAGCCCCGGCTACGGCCGTGTGAACGTAGGCACTCCCCAAACCACCGAGCACGTTTCCGCAAGCGCGGTGCCCACCTTCTGGCATCCCAATCACAATTGCCGCAGCCTGACTGTGGAGGAGATCCACGAGCTGGTTGCATTGGCAGGGAAGGCTGCTAAGATGGCAAAGGATGCAGGCGTGGACATTCTGGAGGTACACGCATACGGCGGCTATATGCTGGACCAGTTCATTTCCAAGTGCTGGAACAAGCGTGAGGACGAGTACGGCGGCAGTCTGGAAAACCGTCTCCGCTTCATCAAGGAATTTTACACCGCCATTCGTGAGGCGGTTGGCCCCGATTACCCCATCTCCGTGAAGTTTACCCCCCAGCACTCCTTCCACGGTGGCAGAACGCTGGATGATGAGGGTGTGGAGATCGTGAAGATCCTGGACAGCTGGGGCTTCTGCTTCATCCATCTGGACCACGGCTGCTACGAAGTTTGGAACAAGGCCATCCCCTCCGCATATGACGAGCCCGGCAGCCAGCTGTTTATCGCCGAGCGTATGCGCAAGGAAGGCATCACCACGCCCTTCCTGGTACAGGGCAAGCTGAACTACGCACCCTTGGCACAGGAAGTGGTGGAAAGCGGTGTTGCGGACATCGTTGCCCACGGGCACCAGTCCTTGGCGGATCCCTACTGGCCTCAGAAGGTACAGGAGGGCCGCTACGAGGATGTGCGTTACTGCACCGCCTGCAACGAATGTCTCAACAGCGCAGCCCGTATCCCCGGCTCCTGCGCCATCAATCCCCGCACCTGCAAGGAGCTGACCTATAACCTGACTCCTCCCAAAAATAAGCTGAAGATTCTGGTTTGCGGCGGCGGCCCCGGCGGTATGCACGCGGCGGCTTTGGCAGCCAAGCAGGGCCATGACGTGACCCTGTGGGAAAAGAGCGGCAAGCTGGGCGGCCTCATCAACGCAGCAGGCGCACCCGACTTCAAGGTGGACATGCGCCGCTACAAGGAGCATCTGGTGGCACAGCTGTACAAGAGCGGGGTAAAGGTGGTCTTCGGCAAGACCGCAACGGAAGAAGCCATCGACGAATTTGCTCCCGATGCTGTCATTCTGGCCATCGGTGCGGAAACCGTTCGTCCTCCCATCCACGGCATCGGCAACGCAAACGTAGTTACCGCATACGACCTGCTGGCAAACAACGCCAAGGTAGGCAACCGCGTGGTGGTTCTGGGGGGCGGCCACGTAGGCTGCGAAGCCGCCATTGACTTGGAAGAAAAGGGCAGACGTGTGACCATCGTAGAGCTGGGCGGCCCTCTGGTGGAAAAGGCAGATATGTCCGCCAACATGAAGCTGGGTCTGAAGGAACGTCTGAACAAGGCGCACATCCAGATCCACACCAACGCCAAGATGATCGATATTCTGGACCGCGAAGTGGTCATCGAGACTGCTACCAGCATCTTCACCATTGACTGCGACAATGTGATTCTGGCAAGCGGCTTCCGTGCCACCCACAAGCTGGAGGAAGCACTGCAGGGCAAGCCCTATCAGGTATTCCCCATCGGCGACGCAGTGAAGCCCGGCAAGGTATTCGAGGCTGTCCACGGAGGCTTCCACGCCATCCGCAAGCTGAACAAGTACGCAGACGAGCTGTAAGATTACCCATATAACAAAACGGAACGACTTCGCGGTCGGTCCGTTATTTTTCATAGCCGAAAACCCCGCGCTATGCGTGGGGTTCCAAAAAGCTTATAGCTATACAAAAAAAGCCTCCTTGG
>JAFQDR010000232.1 GCA_017415945.1 Oscillospiraceae bacterium | reverse complement strand
AATGGGCTGGCGTATGCCGCAGGGCTTCCCCTCAAGTCCGTGGGAGAGCGTGAGCAAGTTTCATTATCCCCCGTGGTGTCATGGCGTCCGGTTTACCAAATCGGATTTAGAGCTAACGTAGATCGCTCTGAGAGCCATTCAAAGGCTCCCGTCATGGCGGCGCGCTCAGGTCGCTGTATCACGGGTTTTGTGCTTGAATTACCGTATATTCAGTTGTGAATGATCAATGAGAGGATCGTGGAATTGCGTCCTTCACTAAGCACAGAAAATCAAGACTTTTTACACGGTGTTTTTTTGTCGAAGTCAAAAATCTTTTCGATTTTCTTTTTTGCGCTGCGAATTGAGAGTGAGATGTTTTGCTGTGCCGCGTTTTCCATTGTTGCGATTTCTTTTTCTGTCTTGCGGCATACAGCGTGTAACCACAAGCGCCGGAATTGTGTCTCGGTCAGCACTTCGCGGATCTGCGCGACTATGGCAGCACACTTCTCGTCATGCTCCAGCTTGTCCGCAAGGGCGATCAGCTCATCTTCAAGGGTCTCGCCGTATGTATCAGCATCGTCGATAAGAGCAACGGTGTGATCGTAGTAGCCGCGTCCGCTTCTCTCGGCTTGCTTATACTCAGCATCCGACCATGCTTTCCAGCGGAGAAATTCTTCCTCGCTTTCAAAGTCATCGCGGGTCAGCTTTATCTCATTTTTATCTGCATCGGTATAAACGATGGCATCTGGATTTCTTTTGTTGATTGCATAATCGCTTTTCTTGTTATACATATATTCCTCCAGTTCATTTCGTTGGGTGGCTTGTCCAAATCGAAATGAGCTGGTGGAGAGCGGCAGTGCGGTATAGAAATTTGCTGTGATATTACAAAAACAAACACGCACCGCCCACAAGGCACAATGTGCCATAGGGTTGATGCGTGTTTGTCATTATAACACTGAACTGTCAGTTCACTTTCTGACCAATATATTCCCGAAGGTGGATGAAGGTTGTTATTTTGGGGTGTCAATTCCGATAAAAAACAACCTATGCTTTAGAATCATAATCGCTGCTCTTGACCGGCACAGGCTTGCAAGAGAATGTCCAGCGCATAAAAAATCCCTCCAATCTCGAAAAGCAAAGGATTGGAAGGTGCGCGAAGAGGCTCCGCCAAAACTTTGTTTTTTTATTTTGGCGGGTATAAATGGCGGTAGTTCACTGTACAGGGAACTGACAGACCACTATTTTTGAAATGCTGTGCCATTATAAAGATGACCTATCAGCAGTATAATTATATAGTGGAGGTGTGTATCAGTGCGTAAGACTCCTGAAACCCTCGGCGATATAATTAAATTCGCCCGAGAAAAAGACGGTATCACCATTGAGGCACTTGCTGAAAAATTAGATATAACCGAGCGTTATTTATATAGAATCGAGAACGAAGGCAAAATCCCCAGCTTCAAGCTTCTTTATAACATCATTCGGGAACTGTCTATTGCCCCGGATTTGATTTTCTACCCCGAGAAGCCGTCCAAAGATTCCGAAGTAGAAAATCTCCTCCGAGTGCTTTCAGATTGCGATGAGCGTTCATTGGAAGTCGTCAAAGCAACTGCGAAAGCCTTAATTGATACCACTCCGAAAAAGTAGCCGCAAGGCTGCTTTTTTCTTGTGTAACAATATTATATAATATAAAAGTGAAATCATGGGGAAGAAATCGTGGAGATTTAGAGAAGAGGACGAGGTTTTTACGCCTCGTTCTCTTCCTCGCTGAATTGATAGCCAACACCCCAAACATTCTTTATGTATGTTTTGGTATCAACCTCGGATAACTTCTGCCGTAAGGTTTTGATATGTGTTTTTATCACATCGTCCACATTGTATGCAGCATATTCATCCCACACATGGTCGAACAGTTGCTCTTTACTGAATACCTTGCCGGGATTGCTTGCAAGGCAGAACAGCAGATCGAACTCCTTGCGGGTAAATCTCAGTTCTTTGCCTTTTAGATATACCGTTCGACGAATGGGATCAATAACCAAGTCTTTGCCAAATGCTAATGTATAGCAATTTTTACTTGATGGGTTCATGTCAAAATACATCTGCATCAATGAATGAGCTTGTGCCAAACATTCCTCAAGCGTATATGGATCGCCCATATATGCGTGTGCGCCTGCTTGCAGTGATTCTAAACGACCTACCTGACCGCATTTGGATGAAAGCACAAGAATCGGCATAGATTTTGCTTTTCGCATTGCTCGCAGAAGCTTGTGATCGTCCTCTACAGACAGATTTGCGTCGAGAATGACTAAACACAAGTCGATGCTTATAAAATAGTCAAGCGCATCTTGTATTGTGTATGCCGAAAGCACAACTGTACTTTCAGCAGTCAAAACCTGTTTTAATCTTTCCCCTTCCTGCACATCCTCATTGATTATCAAAATATATTTCATCGCTATACAACACACTTTCTTTTATCAGACGCAGTAATTTTTATCTCCTTACCTCATAAAGTCACGAAAGGGCGGAGGCGGGATCGTTTCCCGTCACCGCCCTTTGCGTATACGCATATTAGTTTTCTTTCATTTTATCGCAGAAGCGATACAGAATTGTTGCCGCCTGTGCTCTCGTTGCATTACCCTGCGGTTCAAGGTTCATCTGATTGTCATCTGCTATACCTTGGATCAGGCCAGAGCCGCAAGCCCACTGCATAGCGGGGATTGCCCAATCCGCAATATCAAAGGCATCGTCATAGGAGAGAATGTTGGTGTTCTCGCCAACGGAAACATCGTATCCCTTATACTTGGCATAGCGGAACATGATGGTCACAAACTGCTCACGGGTGATCGCATCGTTTGTGCCGAAATAGCCGTTGCCGTAACCGTCCACGATCTTCTCGCTTGCTGCCCAGCGGATCGCATCTGTGTACCACTGACCATCTACTACATCGTCAAACTGCATCAGGTAATTGATTACAGGCTGCCCCTCCAGTCGCCACAGAATCGTAACGATCATAGCGCGGGTAGTAGTGCCACCGGGATTAAACTGATCATCGCCAACACCATTCATCAGCTTGTTATCGATACAGAAGTGAATGCCATCGTGATACCATGCAGTGCTGTCAAGATCAATGTAACCGTACATCGGGCAAGAACGATCACCAGTGCAGACTGCAGGTGTAACGAGCTCCGAAGAAGTCTCGATCTTCTTAAAGGCAGCGGTAACAGCAACACTGGCAAAAGGCATGGTGAATTGATACTTGCCGTTTTTCAGAGTGGTCTGAACTTCCTTATTGCCGTACTTGACAGTCAGGGTATCCAGCTCATAGCCCTCGTCGGGAGTTACGGTCAGTTTAACTGTGGAGCCGGGAACGGCATACTTGGCGCTTGCTTCAACCTCGCCATTGTCGCTTTCTCTAACGGTCACAGGGAACACAGTGGGGATCACAATACCGCCGGAGCTGTCATTTGTCCAGTTGGCAGTCACGGTGACATCCGCAGCAGGCATGGTAAAGGTTATGGTATTGCTGTACTTGTTGGTGATAGTAATATCAGAGGATGTCCAGCCATCGAAAGTGTAGCCGCTGCGGGAACCTGCATAGAGGGTGACGGTTTCTCCGGTTGCGTATTCACCGGCACCGGTGTTATCGGCATAGCTGCCGATAACGGTCACATCGTACTTGGTAACAGGAACAGTAATTTCAGTCCACTGTGCATAAATGGTAGTATCGCCACTAAAGACAGTATCAGCAGTTACTTCAGTACCGCCGGAAGATGCAGTAAACCAACCATCAAAGGTATATCTGGCGCGGATAGGAGTAGGCAGAGATGCCAGTTTTCCGTCAGTACCGGTTTCTGCGCTTGCAGGGGATACAGAACCACCGTTTGCATTAAACGTAACGGTGTATGTCGGCACGGGATCAACGGGAGCGTTACCGGTTCCTAAGATAAAGGTATAAGTTTTCTGCACCGCCCCATTCTCGGAAGTAACCACAGCAGTGATTGTTTTCGGAGAATTTGTGACATTAACAGTCACCACTCCATCCTCTGCAATTGTTCCGTCAACGGAAACAGAGGCGTTTGGATTTTTGGGACTCAGAATCAAAGTGTGTGTTCCCGAGGCTACCGGAAGGGTCATCGTTTCCCCGGATATACTCAGTACAGTATTACCCAGCGAGATCGAAGCAAGTTCTGCATTGGAGGCATCATTCGTTGTTTCTGCATAACTGGCTATCACACTGGCTCCAGCTTGGGAGAAAGCAAACGCAAATGCCTGCACATCTTCAATTTTCAGGGAAGTATTGCTCTGTTTTGTTTCAAGCACATTGCCGTTTCCATCCATCAGAACAGCTGTAACAATACCAGCGCCGGTCTTGGAAATGGAATTGTTGCTGACCGTGACAGTTGCATTTGTAATGCCTGAAGTATTGTCCATAGAGGTTTGCTCTGTAATCTGTTTGCCGCCATTGCGGGATAGGAGACTTTCGGCGGTAAAGGTATACAGGTTATCGGCGGAATTGGCCTCGGGGAGTGTTACCCACTTACCGTTACGCAATTCTTCCACGCTGACCTTTACATACATCGGAATGCCGCCGGCGGGGAGCTCGTCATATCCCTGTGCCTGCGCAAAGGCTTTGGCGTCAAAGGTCATGGCAGCGGGATAATATCCTGCGTCGATGGCATTCATGATGTCTGCACTGCTTACAACAACCGCTGCGCTCCCACCGAAATAGGTACCATTCATCAGCGTGGTGCAGCCGGGATCCTCATATACACCAACCACTACACGCCGGTCGCTTTGATACAAGGCTGCTGCCGCCTGATCGTAAAGATTTACGTTGAAGCAGCGCACACCGTCGTATTCTTTGATGATCGTCAAGCCGGAGATTCCCACATCGGGGTAATCCAGATATACAGTACCGGAAGTACTGCTGTCGGTACCGGAGATCGTATACGGCGGGTTCGTGATTTCGCTGCCGGTCAGATAGACAACGGATACCGTTTTGGATTTTCCGGGCAGGAGATTGTCAAACTGCACGGATTGTGTCTGTCCGCCCACATCAATTGTCACTTCAGTCATCGGACGGGTACCCAGATTGGTAATGGTAAAACTGACAGGGGTATAGCTGTTGGTACGCAGAGAGGAATAGTCCACGATGACGCTGTCCACGCTGAAATTTTCGCTATAGGATGCGCTTGCGGTACAGAGATCGGTTCTCGAGGTTTCAATTACGATTTCTTCCTCCACAAGCGAACCGTTTTTATACCGATGAATCGTTTCGGAAGCGGTGCCGATCGGAACATCGGACTGAATGATCGCGGCGACCGTATTGCCGGAGGTATAAGCATCATACCACTCGGCTGTGCCAGCATTTTCAAGCTCACCGACCGTCAGCGGTGCGGAAGGAATGTAAGAACCATCGTAAGCTGAGAATCGGATACTGCGCAGGCTGTCCCCCTGATCCTCTGTAAGTGATGCTTCCGTGTAGACTACGGACAATCCTTCAAAGGTGTCCGCACCTTCGGCAAACGTAAACTGACCGTTGAAAGCTGTGGGGCCAACCATGTCAGAAAGACTGCCGGGGATATCTGTACGGGGAGTCCCGTTGGCATCAAAGACCGCAAGTCGCAGATCGTGGGTGTCCACGCCGGAGGTGTTCTGATAGCTGTGCCAGCCGAGTACGAAATGTTCGCCTCCGTCAAGTTTTGCCGTGGTGAGCTGAGGTGCTTCGTCGAGATGCCGGTCGGTCGTAATACGCACGGTGCGGGCATTGTCCTCATGGAAGGCTTCGTCGATATCCAGCAGTGCATAGCAAACTTCGTAATCCTCTATATTGCCTTCACTTCCGGTATCCAGTGCATATGCAACAGCGGCGGTGCCGTCTGCCAGCAGTTCTGCATCCACACCCTTAACAAAACCGGAACTGCCATTAAAGAGCGTGTAGGTTTCCGTACTCCATTCATTGTTTGTATAAACTTTGTACAGCAGTCGTTCCTGTGTCACCTCCAGCGGGTTTGCTTCATTGCCGGAGGTTTCGACACTGCGCCAGACAAGAATTGCCTGCCCATTTTCGTTGACCGCCACAACGGGAGAAAGCTCCTGCGTTGCGTTAGTTGTAATACGAGTGGTATTCCAGCTGCTGCCGTTCCACAAAGCTACCATGACTTCGGAGCCGTTGAACAGCAGAGAAAGCTGAGATGCAGTCAATTCGCTTCCCGCAGTAAGTTCCAGATTCTGTGTCTGACGCAGCCATGCCGCACCGGCAAACCTGGAATTACCGTCCAATGTCAGACCAGAATCGCCATAACCGGCAAGAACGGTGCTGTCAATCGCTGTTCCTTCACCGAAACCGGAGCCGGATGACATGGAATAGCGGACTTCCACATCGGTGATATCCTCGCTGTCAGCATCCGAGAGATAAAGCATTAGCTGCCCGTCATCGGAAAGCACCGGATAGCTGCCGGGATAGGCATTGGTATGCAGTGTGCTGACTCCTGCGGGAATTGCCGCTCCTGCTGCCCAGCTTCGCGCATTGGAAGCCAGATAATTCCGGCTTTCGAGGGCAATGGACTGGTCGATGACAGCAAAATCGGAAAAATTCATGCTGCGCAGAGACATCAAACCCGGATCGAGCGTGCCGGTTCCGCCTGCGTCACTGACGGCAAATTTCCAGTAGTTGTTGATCTCATCCCAGTTGTTGAAGTTTACATCTCCGCCAAGACCGACGGAACCAATTGTTACGGATATTAAGGCGGGAGCCATGCCGAATTCCATACGCAAACCGGTTTCACCGGCGACTTTCAGATACTGTCCGCCGATGCTGCGCTGACTTGCCTCTTTCAGATAATTGCGAGTCAGGAAGCGATTTTCATTGTCGATTTCAATGCTGCCGTAGACACCGACCTTGGCAGTAACGCCCTTGTCGTGTCCCAATCCGCCGAATGCTTCAAAGTAAGCACGAATACGCAGTGCAGTCAGATAATCGTTGACGGCTTTCGCAGTCTTATCATTCCATTCAAAACCAAGCTGCTCGGCATAACGTACCGCAGTCTGGAAGTCGATGACCATATCACCCTCCAGCAGGAAAGTGGCAGTCAGAGGGATGCCCATTGGCTTGATGTTGAAAGTCTTCTCATATCGCAGACCTGCTCCGGCAGTAAATCCTCCGCCCGTGGTAATGACTTCCCATTCCATTTTGTCGAAGTTATAGCGTATCTCGACGCCCATCCATCCCTCTAACTTCGCTACAATGGGAATACCAATCACAGATGCTGCGGCAGAGGTGATGTTTGAGGTTTCTTCAAAGAAGGAACCGTCTGCCATTGCCTGAAAATCACTGATACCAAAGGTGTCGGCAATTTCGATATCCAACAAACTGCCTTCCACATAAAAACCGCTGGCATCGACTGGAATCTCATCCAGTCCCTGCAGGTCAAGTCCCGACCAGATATAACCCGTGAAGCGAGTCGGATCTTCGGTAGCGTTCAAAATGCCTTTTGAGATACCGATGGTACTGCTCATATCCGAGAGGAATCCGATTGCAGGAGACAGGAACCCATCGGAAATAGAGTTGACGATCCCCACCGATGTGTCAGCTCCGGTCATCGTACCGAATGCCGCAATGTTATACAGAAGTTCGCGGACATTTTTGGAATCCTGTACCTTTTCGATGTCAAACATATTTACAAGACGGAACTCAAGAGGCATAAAGGAGAGGAAGGTGCCATTTCTGTTCAACGTAAATATGAGCTGACGGTTCTCACGGCTTCCATTGAACCAGATGGTTTCGTCAACGAAGGTAACATCATGCCGGATAAGCGGAATGGACGAGAAAGGATATGTGGAGTTTGCTACAGTCTGGTCAAGCTGATCCGGAGCAGATACGGAATACTCATCGTGCAGAATAGCTTCATAGCCCTCCTGCGCGGTATCTTCCTGTCCCCAGAGCATAATGTAGCTGCCCAGCTTGACAGTCGGATAGTTGGCGCTTGGGCCGATCACGCCGGTGTGTGTCAGGCAGTCGATCTCACGACCGGTACCATAATCCACCGTCTGTGCCGCAACAAACACCCGAGGCGTGTCGTCGGGCACTTCTTTAAGGGTGACGATATGCTCACCGGTACGGGTGGCATCCTGATGATTGATGCTGGCATCCACCGTATGCAGTACGGGGAAATAGTCTGTGTACTGATTGTTCTCACTGCCGAAACGCAGTTCAAAGATGAACTTGAGCACATCCTTTGATGTAACAAGTTCAGGATGTGTCGCAGTGGTAAACTGATCGGTTGCCATGTAGATGTGCAGGATACCATACGCGTCGGTATAGTAGATGTTGTCCGCAGTTCCATTGTCATTGGGAGTCAAGGTATGGCTGTTACTGAATCGGGCTTCCGGACAGTACTCGCTGTTGCGGTACACACCGCCGCGCAGGGTAACAGGCGCGTTTGCGTAGGGTGTACCGTCTGGCTTGACCAACGTGATGGAAGCATAGGCAGCCCGGCGCAGATCCAGTGCGTTGAGCGGGTACAACTCACCCAGCGTCCCAACACCTTCGCCGCTGCGAAGGCTGTAAAGATTCCAGCCGCCCATGTAAGTCACGCCGCTGACATCAGCCACTGCCCAAACATAGGGATGCTCTTCCGTGCCAATGCCATCCGGCTCGTAGAGCGCGAGAGAGCCATCGGGGTTGGAAGTAACACTCTTTTCCTCTCCCTTGTTTGTGTAGTAGGTAACAGTGGTCTCTACAGCCGGAGCAAACTGGAACAACCAGAGTTTGCCTGCAAGCCGTTCCACATCAATGGTAACAGAGTCGGTCAGGCCATCAATACCACTGTGTGTGGCAGTGACAACACCGCTACCGTCACCCACACCGCACAGTGCCAGAAGTGCGCTGGGTAAATATGCGGTATAGCTGAAATTCTCCAGGGGTTCATAAATGCTTCCTCGTCTGTAGTTGACGGTTACTGCATCCGGATTGGAATATGTCCATTCGATCATGTCGTTGAGCTCATTCCAATCATAAGTGCTGGTGTCGATCTGGATACTCTTGACCAGTCCGAGCTGACTGCGCATGGCGGCAATCGCCTGTGCGGTGGAAAGGTTTGAAAACTGCGCTCCATTTACATTCTGAATAGTAGGACTTGTGGTTGTCTGCTGATCAGCGACTTCATTTTTCAGAGTCACGCTGTTGCCGGCATCTTGACCGTCCACCATAATTTGCAGTGCGTTATCGCGGTAGACGTTGAATACAACGGAATCGGCAGACCACGTGGGGGCGGCATAATTCTTTGCTTTGGCGGTAACGACATAGACCGTGCGTAATTCACGTTCACCGGTTGGGGCTGCAAAGTTAATCGTATAGCTGCCGCTTTCACTTACCTCGGTAGTATGATATACCACCTCGGCATCCTCGCCGCAAGTAACAAGAAAATCAAATTCATTTGGGTTCAGGGTGTCCAGATTGCCGACTTCCCAGTGAACCGTAACAGAACTGCCCGCCGGGTAACTTGTCGAATCAAAACCGCTGAGTTTGACCGTTGCAGGCTGCGCGCGCACAATAATATACGCAGTGGCGGAGGTATTGCCTTCGGCACCGTTGGAAGATTCCCCGTCGTAATCGACGGTTGTGCTCAGTTCCACACGGTATGCCGCAGAATCTCCGGTGGAGGTGTATTGGAAATATTCACCGGGGATCACAACGGAAGATGCAGTACGATCAATCATCCATGTTTTATATGCTCCGCTGCCTTGGAATCTCTCATCGAACATTTTAATCGTAATCGGATCCCCTCCGGTGGAGATGGACACAAGATTGGAAATGAACGGAATGGTGATATCTTCGTTGATGCGGGTGGTAAAGGTGTTCAGATTATGTGGAATATTGATGCCCGGCCTGGAACCGTCCGTAACTGTAATTTCCACCGTATCAACAGCCGTCCAGTTTTCCTGACGGGTGCTGCCGTTGGTTGCATACAGCGTTACGGTAACAGTACCCATGGAAACAGGGATCAGCAAACCGCTGGGATATGTTCCCGACACACCGCCTCTGTTGTCTGTATAGAGCTCATTCTGAATTCTCAGGACGGATTCATCCGATGAGTGGAAGATATACTCTCCCTCATTTGTCGGCACAGGCGCATCGTAATCATAGTAAGTGGAACGTGTCAGCCGGGGCAGCGTGGTATCCAGCAGGTACAGGGTATTCATCCTGCCGCTTGGCCACTCACTTTCCGGGAAATTTTCCTGATCCAGATCAAGACCGCCTACATTGGATTCTGTCTCCAGCCAGATGCTGTAGTACCCTTCTGCTACCTTGACGGTGGGCTGCTGGGTAAGCTGCAGATACATATGCGGGCCGTAGATCGGCGCATTGCCGTAATACAGCTCATAAAACAGCTCCTGCGAATTGTCAAAGAGCAGATCAAGTTCATCCGTTCCCGTCACAACATAGCCGTCATCTCGCATTTCCACGCTGACAGGGATAGGATTTGCCGTGTCGCCGTTACGTACAAAGTACACGGGAGTACGTTCACTTTCGGTAGTGTTGTTCCAGTTTGCCCAATCCTGCAGGAATCCCGCAGGGGGAGCGGCTTCCAGAACAACTGTATCGACGCCAGCAGCAACCGTGTTGACGAGTGCCGTTCCGTCTGCCTTGTACGCCTGGAAGGAGGAAATGCTGTCTTCAAGAGAAGCACTGATGATATGTCCTTCTGCAACGCGGGCGGTACACTCCTGATATCCGATATTTCCGTTCTCAAAGGCATTGCCCAGATAGTCGGTGCAGTTCTCATCCACGGCTTTTACGCCAAGGACGGAAATAAGCGTACTGTCACGATCCTGCACAGTGTAGAGGAAAGTGCGAGTGTTGGAAACCGAAGACGAAGAGCCGGTTTCGTCGAGGTAAGCGTTGACGTTTCCGACGCCGCCATCCTCTGCCGTGTTATACACCAGCTGATAGCTGCCGCAGACCGGCTCGGAGAAGGTGACGGTGATGGGGATCTGCTGACCGGGATAGAAATCAACATCTTCCGGCCAGGAAATACCTGTTACCCTCGGCGCGGTGGTATCGACGAAGCGCGCTTTGTCGATGAAGAAGAAAGCGGGGATGTCAATATCGAGTGCGTCAGTACCTAAGTCGGTGTTCTTTTTGTCAAGGAAACCATCATGAATCAGATTGCCTGTGGTAAACACAAATGTCGTTGGCAGCGCTCCGCCATTGGGATCAGTGGGTATTTCGGCTTCCATATCAACGGGAAGAGTCACATTTTCATATACCACACCATACGCTTCACTGGCAATCTCAATAGCAGCAGGCTCCAAGAATACGGAAAGATCAGTATCGAAGATCTGTGAATAGGCATCTGCGAAATCACTAATATACTCGTAGATCAACCAAAAGACTCGTTCAAAAGCATGGCTCTTAGTGTCTGAGAATTGCGCCGTTTGCTGATCGGAATAGAGGACCTCCTCATTCTGCCAGATATAGGAGAAGTCGAGGGCGTAATTTTCTCCATTCTGTTTATATCCCACGATGCTGACATTGTCAAAGCTGATCGTCTGCTGCGTGTCGCCCATGCCCAGTGCCCGCAGTGCCGGAAAGATTCTGGTGACCGTATCCCGCAGGGTGCCTGTCCCCTCTTCTGTAGAGATCAGATAATCGGTGAGCGTCAACGTGATTTTATGACCTCTGCCGTTGTTGGCTTCATTGTAAAATTCCTCAGCGTGTGTATCCTTATCGAGTTTCACATACGCATACGGAATATCCGTCTGATACATCGTATCCTTCAGAGAATACTCCACCACTGGCAGTGTGCTGCTCTCGGGGAGAGCAAGTTCGATCACCTTGCTGCCGCTTTGTCCGTTTGCGCCCCGGATGCCGTTCCACTGAACCGTCATATAGGCAGCTCCGTCCAGATGTCCCGGCTGGTTTGCCGTCAGCATCTCCCTGAGCTGTGCGGTGTCAATAACGGCCTCAAAATAGCTCTGTCCCGCCGGGACCGTGATTGTTGTCATCGCATTTGCGGTCAGCGTGACGGTTGTGGGACTGGTGTTCGTTGGATCAGTGCCAATCTCCGCAGTATTGCTGAGCATCGCGCCATCAGTCAGAAAATCCGCAAACAGACCGATATTGACCGTAACATCCTCTGTTGTTGTAACATGATAGCCCTCTGCATTAAGCAGGCTAAGCGAGAGATACAAGCTATCATCATGTGCGATGACGGAATCCGGACTGATGCTTATATTCAGACGCAGATTATGCCGTGCAATCTGTGCAGACTTGTCAAATCCGGTATCGGTCAGCGCGGCAGTCATCAGATTTGAACCGCCCGCCAGCGTATTCATACCGGAGGCAAGCTCTGCCATCTGATCTTCAATCGAAAGCGCTATAAAAAGCTGTTCCAGTGTGGCAGTACCGCCGGTACCCCAGACCTGTACCGTTTTCGCCAAGTCGAGATCGGGCGATTCAAATACGGCACGCAGTTGCGTGAGACTGCCTGCCAGAAGATTGCCGTTGTCAGTGTCAATGAAAACCGTGTCTTCGATGAGCGCACCGTTTTCGTCAACGAGACCGAGCTGCAGCATCTGTATGTACAGTTCTTCGGCTTCCTGCGTACTCAATGCAGCCTGAACGGGCATCGCCGGAAGCATACCTATCACCATTACGATGGCGAGAAACATACTGATCATTCGTTTTTTCATCATCATATTCTCCTGTGTGCAAAAAAGAAATTCCATATCATCGTACTGTTTGGTGTGAGCTGCCATATTTACTCAAGTCTCTTTTGCGTAAGCAGTTTTTCCGGCTCCACGCGAAGTTTTTCACAAAAGCATACGGCGATTACATCTTTTGCTTTTTCACGTCGGAAAAAACTGCATTTACCGCCATCTCTCCCGGCATCGCAATGCGGACATTCATCTCCGCAGGTAATATCAACCCACGGTCTGCCATTCGGTGTATAGCGTGTCTTTTCATCATGCTTGGAAAAGTCACCGCACCATCTGCCGCTCTTTTCATGGAGAGTTTCGCATATTTCAAGCGTGTCTCCGTCATTGTGATAGGTACGAATTCTTGTCTGTTTCATTGTACAGTCCTCCACCATACATTATTGTTTATATTATACCGGGAATTTTTCATTTCCGCATCGCACGTCTGAGTACCTAAATCGTGCTATGTGCCGTCCGTTTTTTGCCTTTCAAAAGCCACGAAAAACGAGAAATACTGACAAAACAAGAGGTATTTCAAGAAAAAAGCAGGAATTAACAGAAATGCTCCTGTTCGCCGAAGCGAACGGGAGCAGAAGCGAAATGGTAATATTGAATACACTACTGAAGCATATATTGTCCGAGTTCATCTTTGTTGCTGATACCGAGTTTATTGAAAATTGTCTTGATCTGTGCATTTACCGTGTGAAAGGATACACCCATATGTGCAGCAATTTCTTTTTTCAGCCAACCGCGGTTGTACAGCATGGCAACGGTGAATTCTGTTGTTGTAAGATTGTCTGCCACAGGATGATTCGTGTCCGGATTATGTATTTTTCTCCACCCGGCACTGAAAGCATACGTTATTTTGTTCATGCGTTCAAATACCTCGGGATCATGATCGCGGAAGTATATTTCTATCAGTCCCTGTAAAAGTCCGTGATGTTCTCCGAACGGTTCAAGAATATCATCCGGCTTTGCGATTTTCCATGCGCTGTCGATATGCCGCTTTGCTTCCTCGATTCGCTTCAGATTGATCAGCGCAATCGCTGCAATGATGTGCACATAAACGGAAGCAATCGGGTAAACATTCGGACAAAATGCGATCCCAAGATCAGCGATATTGAGGCTCTTTTGATAATCTCCCTCCAGATACGCTCTGTGCGCGAGGATGTAACAGGCGTACAACTTTAAGCCGCCGGGAAGATAATACAAGTATTCGTCAAGTCGCGGTATATCCGGGATGGGACGGTGAAGCAGTACCGAAGCGGCGTGTGCTGTAAAGATTCCGATAGCATGGAGGTGCGGCGGTGCTTCGGAATGTAAAACTGCCTGCAACTGATCATGAAGCTGATTCATGGAAAAACGAGCAAGCTGAATATGGCCGCGTGAAAGATTGGCAAAGGAACAGATAAGGTTGGATGAAAAACGCAGTGACGGATCGGGACTGTTCAGATATGGTTCCAGTATTTCCACTGCTTGATCAGCATATCCGCTGAAAAAGAAATACTCACCGAGCGCGATATTCCTGTCATCTTCATCCGATATGGCGTTGATATATTCGCGGATCTTTCCTATGGGGTAGGAACTGTTGAGCAGAGGCATAGAAATGCGGAACGGGTCAAGCTGATAGACATCCGGTATACTGCTGAGTATCCCGTATTGGCCTGATTCACCGGATTTCGTTACAACTGCATTTTGAGGAATCAGCCATGAATTGCCGTGCTTTACTGCCCCGGGGATTCTTCCCTCGGCCGCCCATTTTTGTACTGCCCGTTTGGTCACACCGAGCCGGACGGCAGCCTGAGCCGTAGTTTCAAATTCCGGTTTGTTCACGCATTCACCTCCACACCATGCCGCAAGTATCCAGAAAAAGCGAAGCACCGGCACCCGCGTACAATGCGGAAACCGGTGTTCGTTTATTTATTATAACATATTCGTCCGTCCGGATGTGGAGGGTTAAGAAAATTTAACCGTGCTGTAGTGGTTTTGGCGTGATAGGCAGAGATACTGTGATCAGGAAACTTTCTTCCTGCTGTTCAATCTGAACATTGCCGCCGTATGAAGCGGCAACCGAGCGAATCAAAGGAAGTCCGAAGCCGTGGGCTTGGCGGTCAGCCTTGACAAACTGCTTTTCGCCCATGAGCGCGGCATTTTCACATTCAACGGTAAGAAGCTCATCCGTACTGTCTAACCGCAGACGCATCCAGCGATCCTCCGGTTCATCAATACGTTCAAGTGCTTCCAGTGCGTTTTCGGTGATGTTCATGAGCAGGGTTGTCAGATCGGATTCTCGGATGGAAAGATCCTCTTTTAATGAACCAAATTCCCGCTCAATATAGACACCGATCTTTTCAGCACGCGCAAACACGAGCGTAAGAATAGCATCTGCAAGACTGTTTCCGGTGTACTGACGGGAATCAAGTCCTGCACTATCTCCAGAAAGCTCATTGAGATAGCTTTTTAGACTGTCATAGCTTCCGGTATCAGAATAATGTCGGATCAAAGTCAGTCTGCTTCGGCTTTCGTGCAGATTTTCCCGTGTTGCACGAATATATTCCTGCTGAAGCCTTGCGTGTTCTGTCTGTGCCGCAAGTCTTATTTCGGAAATCGCCTGTTCGTGCTTCAGTTTTTCCCGCTCACGGTAAGTGCGTATCGCATCATAGCCGACAATGCCGGTCAGCAGGCATATCCACACAAAACCTGCAATTTCGGTATTCCAGCCGAACAAAACCGGCTCGTGCATCGGAAGCAGACGATTCATTATGAGAGCAGCTGCAAAGGCACAGCTCCCGGCAAGCAGCGGTACGGAATACCGTGCATTCTTCACCACTGCCCAACCTGTGCAGAAAATCAGATAGCAAGCAGTCAGCCACTTGTAGACAGTAAGTACCCGTGACCACGCAAGATTGACTGCCGCTGTCGGAAAGGGTATCATCGGTCGCATCAGGACAGCAAGACAGACAAGCATCCCCAACGAAGCAGAGAAGACAGATACCTTTCGGGGAATACGGCAAAGACGGTTCTGCAGTAAGACAAGACTTAGAAACATTCCGTAGGAACACACTCTTTCCCATACATACCATCCGCCCGTTAGCCCGAAATACTGATAAATCGGCCATGCTGTCATTCCACAGAAGAATATACACAGAAGTGTTAAATATCCGTAATGAGCCGATTGCTTATTCCCCGCGAAAAGCAGCAGGCAGAGAATACCGATCAGTATTGTCACAGCACACACGGAAGCATGAATCAGGAGCCGCAGTGCGGAAATATGTGCAATTTTATCCTGACTGCCGATGGCAGGGGGATATACCATGCCGCTGTAAAAATTCCTGCCGTCCGATTCCACAGCTGCAATCAGTTCGATTTCATCTGCCGCCGTAAAGGTGACAACAGAGCCATGACTCACAAAAGCATCGTTTTCCGGATAGCCGACACTCTGTACGAGATCGCCGTTAACCCAGAGCTTCCATTTGTCATATACTCCGCACAGCTCCAACGAAAAAGTTCGGGGAATCCCATCTGTTTCGATGACCATTCGGTAAGTCGCCTGTCCCGCTGCACTGCGAGTCATATCGCTGCGATTCAAACCGCCGTAGCGACCGATATAAAAATGATCGTCGGGGGTATGCGCATCAATATCCTGCGGTGTCAGCAGTTTACCATCATAAAATGACCAGCCTTCGATCAGATAGAAAAACGGTGATGTGTCATACCACTCCGTATTCAGCCGGATACGTCCATTTTCTGCCGCCGGTCTTGTGTTGGTATATTTGTTGTCATAACGATAACAAAGCAACTGAAGCAGGAAACTGAACAGAATGGATGTAATCAGAAGAATCAGGATGATTGTTTTTTCATTTCGTTTCATTTTCTTCCTCTTTTTCCATACAGAAACAGAACACAAGCGGTTCCACCAAGAACAGAAAGGCTGAGGACGATAATAACGGTATCAATACTGTCGAGAAAATCCGCTTTGTTCGGTTGTACTGAATCGGGCATATTCTTTTCAGTCTCTTGCTCAATTTCGGATGCAGGCTCCGTTTCGTTTTTTTGTTCGGTCTCGGGTTGGGGTTCGGGTTCGGTCTCGGGCTTCGGTTCAGTCTCGGGCTTCGGTTCAGTCTCGGGTTCCGGTTCAGTCTCGGGTTCCGGTTCAGTCTCGGGTTCCGGCTCGGTCTCGGGTTCCGGTTCAGTCTCGGGTTTCGGTTCAGTCTCGGGTTCTGGTTCAGTCTCGGGCTCCAGTTCAGTCTCGGGTTCCGGTTCAGTCTCGGGTTCCGGTTCAGTCTCAGGTTCCGGTTCAGTCTCGGGCTCCGGTTCAGTCTCGGGTTCCGGTTCAGTCTCGGGTTCCGGTTCAGTCTCGGGCTCCGGTTCAGTCTCGGGTTTCGGTTCAGTCTCGGGCTCCGGTTCAGTCTCGGGCTCCGGCTCGGGCTTGGGTTCCGGTTCAGTCTCGGGTTCCGGTTCAGTCTCGGGTTCCGGTTCAGTCTCGGGTTCCGGTTCAGTCTCAGGTTCCGGTTCAGTCTCAGGTTTCGGCTCAGTCTCGGGCTCCGGTTCAGTCTCGGGTTTCGGCTCAGTCTCAGGTTTCGGCTCAGTCTCGGGCTTTGGTTCAGTTTCTGGTGGTGGAATAATCTCACCGTGCGGAGGTTCTTCTCCCTGATCTCCGAAATCATCCTCATCACGGTCTCCGCCAATATCCAGTTTTGCCGGAATATTGCCGTCTGCATCAGCCAGTATTTCCAGAATGTTTTCCGGTACAGTAAGTGTGATTGGCATTGTAAACCGTTCGATGGATTCGCCGTCAATCACATCCATGTAACGCAGACGCAGGGTATGTTCTGTTCCGGCAGGAATCTCTAACAGGCGCAAACCAAGCTTGGCGGTAGAACCTTCAACAAATTTTGAAGGTGCACTGTACCGATACCAGCTCTTTTCGCAATCGACCCACTGACCGTTTTCGTCCATACGCTGCAAAACCGCTTCCGTTACATTTGTGCTGTCATATAACCATTTGATAACAAGCTCGCAGCCCGATATTTGTTCTTTTCTATGTGTTACAAGTGTATCGACTACTGCAAAAATCTCAATACGGTCGTCAGGCAGTACATAGACGGTGTGCTGACTGATTCTGTCCCCGTCATTTGCTGAAAGCCACTCCGGAAGTTCCTGCATAACAATCACTGTATATGCTCCTGCAGCTGAGAGATCAACTTCTGAAACATCCAATGTGTGTTTCCAATTATCATCACTGATGATAATGCCATCCGTGCCGGTACCCCATTTTCGTCCGTCGGTTGAGATGTTGATAGCTGACATATCACCATTTAGGGCAATCAATGAATTACGTACAAGAGGCTTTTGCAGACTGGCAATTTCCAACGGTTCGCCGCCTTTGCGAAAGACAGGCCATGTAACTTTCCCGTCGTATCCTTCGGCAAGAAAAACGGATGTATCATCCGTTACGGGATAACCAATGACCTGATGCAGTCCCGGCAGCTTCAACGATTCAACGGAAATATCCCAGATTACATCGACGTTAATTGTTTCTCCGTTTTCACAGGTATATGCCATTTGTAACGGCAGCATATTGCCTGATGCTGTGTCCGTTTCCTGTATTTTCAGCTCCTCATCATATTCAAGGACAATGACGTTCTTGATGTATGGCCAGGTGGCAAGATCCGGTCGGTCATATTCTGCACATAATATGTACGGACCTGCCTCTTGCGGACTGTCGAGATTCGGAGGGGTCAGAGCATAAACCGGAAAGGAACATAACAGCAAAACAGCCAATATGATTGAAATCAGCCGCATGATCATCTGTTATCCCTCCCTGTCTGTTTATCAATGAAATCCAGACGGTATCCACGTTCCTTTCGGAAGATGAGTTCAAAAGCATTATCTCCCGCGGCATGACACAGCTTGCGGCGCAATCCGCTGATATGCACTTTCACCGTCCGTATATCATCCTGGACAGACATACCCCATATCTCCGAATATAATTCTTCAGCACTTGTGTATCTGTTACGGTTGCGGCATAAAACCGCAAGAAGCTGATATTCTTTCGGGCTGAGTACCAAATCTTCACCGTTCCACTTTGCACGTCGTTCATCCGATTCCAAAGTAAGAGATGGGGGCAGATAGTCCGGTACATTCTGCTGAAATCGCTTCAATCTGCGAAGTTGTACTTCAATACGAGCGATCAGCTCATTAGTATCAAATGGTTTAATAATATAGTCATCTGCACCCGCACGAAGTCCCTGTACGATTTGGCTTTTTTCACTGAGACAGGTTACAAACAGAATAGGAGAAGAGGTAATACCACGCAGATTACGGCAAAGCTCCAAACCCGAGCCGTCCGGCAGCAGGATATCAAGCACAATTAAATCTGCCTGCTCATGCTTCAGCCAAAGCTCCGCCTTTGCGATGTTCTCAGCTTCTGAGACACGATATCCTTCGTTCCGCAGCTGCTCAGATATAAACTCACGCATTGCTTTTTCGTCTTCTACGAGCAGAATATGAAAAGGAGTCATGCCTGTTTCTCCTTTTCTTTTTTGCTTTTTTCAGCACGGGGATCAGTCGGTTTTTCTGCATTTTCCGGTATAGCCCACGAACGTCCAAAGCGTTCCGCACCGGGAATACGCCCATCAGAACAGTATTGATTCACACGTCTTTCTGAAATATTCCATTTTTGTGCTGCTTCTCTGATTGAAATATAACCTTTCATAAAAACCTCTGTTTCGTGTTTTTCTGATACTATTATATACGAATATCCGAATATTTTCAAGGTGTAGCCAAATATAGTTATAAAGTGTTTACATTTCAGGAGATAGAAAAAAGACGGTACGGAGAAACCGGCAAGCAATGCCTGTGTATATACAAACAGGCGAAACCGCCGATTTCCGCTCTCACGGAAACCAGCGTTTCAGTGCTTGTTGGTGCTCTGCCCCAATCCCCGCAAATCACAGCCTTGTGTGATTTGGAACGCAGGATAAATCCTGCGGCTGCGCGATTTTGCAAATCGCTTTTGGACGGTTCAGCTCAACGCTGTTCCGTCTCTTTTTCTTTCTCCGCATCAGGGATGTTGCGGTCATTTTCTTTTCCCAGGAACCGGTCAATATTCGCCTTTGCGGTCAGAAGTTCTTTCATATCATCCCGTGCCTTGCGGTACTCCGGATACAGCGCCTTTTTCTCTGCGATCAGTGCGGCATATTCTGCCTGCAGGCTCTTGACCGTGGGCAGCTTCGTCACGCCCTGTTCGTCAAAGTATTTCTTTGCCGCCTTGTGCAGCGTGATCTCGCTCTCATGCTCCGAAAGAAACTTTTTGGAGTAACCGGCTTTGCGGTACGCCACATACGTCTCGCGGGTCTTTGCGTAATTGATGATCTGTTTCTGCATGATAGCAATCTCTGCCATGCGCTTTTCGGCAGCTTTGATCTTATCGGAGAGTTCGGAAAACCGTGTCGATGCCGAAGATGCCCGCTTTGACAGTTCGGCATAATCCATGAGCTT
>JAFQDR010000231.1 GCA_017415945.1 Oscillospiraceae bacterium | reverse complement strand
GTTCCCGAAATCATGATTCCTCTGGTAGGCGAAGTCAAGGAACTGAAGTACGTTAAGAACGTAGTTTGCTCCACCGCTGACGCTCTGATCGCAGAAGCAGGCGCAAACCTGAAGTACAAGGTAGGCACCATGATCGAAATTCCTCGCGCAGCTCTGACCGCTGACGAAATCGCTAAGGAAGCTGACTTCTTCTCCTTCGGCACCAACGACCTGACCCAGATGACCTTCGGCTTCTCTCGTGACGACGCAGGCAAGTTCCTGGACGCATACTACGACAGAAAGATCTACGAAAACGATCCCTTTGCAAAGATCGACCAGACCGGCGTAGGCAAGCTGGTTGAAATCGCAGCAAAGCTGGGCCGCGGTGCAAACGAACACCTGCACCTGGGTATCTGCGGTGAACATGGCGGCGACCCCTCCTCCGTAGAGTTCTGCCACAAGGTAGGTCTGGACTACGTATCCTGCTCTCCCTTCCGCGTTCCCATCGCACGTCTGGCTGCTGCTCAGGCTGCTATCAAGGAAATGTAATTCCTTGCTGAACGCAACCCTATAAACACAACGATCCCCCGACCGAATGGTCGGGGGATTTTTTTAAAAAGGACGGAGAATCTATCCAAAGGGCAGTTTCGTGCACCGCTTCCTTCGGAGAGATCTCCGTCAAAAAACGTGGGAACAGTTAGATGCTTTGGGCTCGCCGTTGCCAAAGCCTTTCTGACGTTAGTGAGACGGCCTGCCCCCACAGTCACAGTGTACATTCCTCCCTATACGAAATCTGTCGAATTTTGTCGAAACCGAAAAATAATGTAAAATCCATCTCTTTTCTGTAGCTTTTCCCTTGGTTTCGGGGTATACTAAGTCAATCAATATCGAAAGAGGTATGTTATGAGCAGTGTTATCAAGCACGGTACTGTCTATATCGCCCCCAATGCCACGGTAGTGGGAGATGTTGAGCTGGAGGATCGAGTCAACATCTGGTACGGCACGGTCATCCGCGGGGATGCGGGAAAAATCCACATCGGCGCCCGCACCAACGTTCAAGACAACTGCATTTTCCATTCCCAAACCACTGTTGGGGAAGGCTGCACCATCGGTCACGGAGCCATCGTCCACGGCTGCACCATCGGTGACCATACCATGATCGGCATGGGTGCCATCGTTCTTACAGGTGCGGTCATCGGCAGCAATTGCGTCATCGGCGCAGGCGCTGTAGTCAGGGAAAATGACATCATTCCCGACGACTGTGTGGCTGTGGGTGTACCCGCCAAGATCATCGGTGAAGTCAAGCAGGCACATTTGGATGATATCGCCGAAAACGAAGAAACCTATTTGAGACTCTCCGAACAAGCATTCAAGAAAAACACATAATTTCTTTCTCCCGTGTTATGCAAACTCGGGAGCTTTTATTGTAAAATCAGCCACAGCAAATACAGTACGGCAAACACCCCGATCAGAGGCCAAATATTCATAGAAATGATCCACATAGTCTCTCCTCAGCCAAAAGGGCACTGCATTACACAGTGCCCCTTATTTCAGCCGCCGAAATATCAAGCATTCCGGCAGCGTCGGAATATTCCTGACAGCCATGGCACCCGCAGTTCCTACACACTTTGTCGCACACAATCACCATCACAAATGCGGGATTTTTGCTGTCTGATTATAGTATGGCGAAAAGTTCATCATTTATCTCTTGCAATTTTCTCCAAACTTGTTTATTTTAGTATGGTCATGCATACAATATACGGAAAAGCCATAGGAGGTTTTTCCATGTCACTTCAACGTAAAGCCAAACGTGCCCGCAACGAGGAGCTATCCCGTCTGCGCAGCGAAGCATTTTCCCTACACGCATCCTTGGACGAGCTGTATGACCGTTTCGACAGCCTCACAGACCCTGTTCAGGTGGATGCCTGCATTTACGAAATGAACGCCGTCATGGCACGATACGATTACACTCTCAAATGTTTAAAAAGCTTTGAGACAAGCTGAAAGGAATGATACATATATGGAAATGATTGCCATTGTTTTGATCGCAGTTCTTGCCGTCTTTTTGATCCTCAAGCTGCTGACCGCCCCCATCCGCTTCGCCGCAAAAATGCTCATCAATGCGCTTGTAGGCTTTGTGGTTCTGTTCCTGCTGAACTTCGTAGGCGGCCTTGTGGGACTGTCTCTGGGCATCAACTGGTTCAATGCCTTGGTGGTAGGCATCTTCGGAGCCCCCGGTGTGGTGCTGCTGCTCCTTCTGAAATACCTCCTGTAATCCCTACATACTGCAAAAGCAGTTCGGAAAACCGAACTGCTTTTTATAATTTGGAGCAAAAATCTCGTATTAGCTTGTTCACTTCATCGGGTGCATCCGTATTGGAATTGTGACCTGCATTTTTGATCCAAACAAGAGGAATGCCGTCCTGCTTTGTCCATCGGCGATTATAGCTCTTGGCAGAGCCCGCCATATCCTTTTCCCCGCAGATCAGAAGTGCGGGACAGTTGATGTCATAGGAAAGTTCCGCTTCCACCGCTTCCATTAAAATACGATAGCCAAAGTCCGCAAGCTCGCAGAACTCTGTCTTATCGTAGACCGACCATGCCTTGCGCATGATGGCTCGTCCGTATTCCGTGGTAGCAGTGCCCATGATCCCCCACCAAAGCAGCAGCTTCCAAGGTATGCTCATATACATCCACTTGGTGTGCTTCATCAAGGCGATTTCCCACCAAGAATAGTATTTTCGCTTCAAGGGACAGGAGTCAATGGAAATATAGCCGCTGACAGAATCGGGATACCGCTGCATATATACCTGCGCAATATAGCCGCCCAAGGACTGGCCGATCAGCACAGGCTGAACAATACCTTCAACAGTGAAAATCTCATGGAGATATTCGGCCATATCGAACATATCAAAGCGCTTCTCAAAAGGTCTGGAAAGTCCATGACAGGGCGCATCCCACACAAAGCAGTTGTATGTATCGGACAAATCCTCAATTTGCTTTTCAAACAAATCGTGGTCTGCACTCAAACCGGGCAAAAACACCAGCCACTTTGCATCCTTAGAACCAAGGCTGACCCAATAGCAGATGTCTCCATAGGCAGTGCTGTATCGTTTCATTGTCAGTTCCATCTCATCACCCCTTTTTCTTCATTATACAACTTGATTGATTAAAGTCAATACAGCCTTATTAGGAATTGTTATTATTAGTATTGACATATTCTTTCATTGCCAGTATACTATGGTCAGTAAGAGTTAACGTAAAGGAGGCAATCCGCATGACCGTATTCTATGGGATCCTGATACCTTTTTTGGGCACCGCATTGGGGGCTGCCTGTGTATATTTGATGAAGGGCGAGCTCAATCGCTCGGTACAAAAAGGGCTGACGGGCTTTGCCGCAGGTGTCATGGTAGCGGCATCCATTTGGAGCCTGCTGATCCCCGCTATGAATTATTCGGAGCATATGGGAAAATTCGCCTTTGTCCCTGCCGCAGGCGGCTTCTGGGCAGGTATCCTGTTCCTGCTTCTGCTGGATAAGCTCATTCCTCACTTACATATGTTCAGTGATAAAACAGAAGGCCCCGTCTCCAAGCTGGGCAGAGATGCCATGCTCATGCTTGCAATGACCATCCACAATGTTCCCGAGGGCATGGCTGTTGGTGTAGTTTATGCAGGGCTTATCAGCGGAAACGGTGAAATATCCGTCGCAGCCGCGCTGGCACTGTCCATCGGCATCGCCATCCAGAACTTCCCCGAAGGTGCGGTACTGTCCATGCCTCTGCGCTCTGCCGGCATCAGCAAGCACAAAGCCTTTGGTTTGGGAGTCTTCAGCGGTATCGTAGAGCCAATCGGTGCTCTGCTGACCATCGCCGCTGCTAATCTCATCGTCCCCGTACTGCCTTGGCTGCTGTCCTTCGCCGCAGGCTCTATGATGTATGTGGTCGTTGAAGAACTGATCCCCGAAATGAGCGAGGGGGAACACTCCAACATTCCCGTACTGCTGTTTGCATTCGGCTTCTCCTTGATGATGATTTTGGATGTGGCACTGGGATGAAAAAAACGGACGATTCCTCGTCCGTTTTTTATTTGCTTTCTCCAAACAATACAAACAAATATGGCATGAAAGCCCGCAGCACGAAGGCGATCAAAGGATAGTCTCCCGTAAAATAATGAATGAGCGTAACAGGAAGATCCATCCATTCAAAGGGCATTGTAATATAAATCATACCGGCAGCTGTAGTTCCGCTGATGGGCCCAACCAAATGGGAGATTGTCGTAAGTAGTAAAGCAAGCGCAACGACCACTGTGGAAGACCAAAATATTTCTTTTCTGCTCATTTTACGCAGAAAGAGAACACCCGTAATGCCGACAAACAAAACCGTATACACGAAATAAATGATTACCTGTCGTCCGTAATCCGATATAACAGTTCCGTCCGGCTGTACCACATGCGTAAAGGTCAAAAGATATACCAAAGCATACCAGCCGATGTATCCACCGATAATTGAAATGGCAGGCACACGCCAAATCGTCTTCCAATTCATAGCACAACCTCCTATACGTTATTCTTTTATTATACCATGGCAAAACATCCCACGCAACGAAATCCCCGTGATTCACTCACAGGGCTTTGCTTCGTTTCAATGTTTTCAGATATGTCTTTGTGTCATCGGGTACCCGTCGGGATTCAATGGATTTTTGGATAGCTTTGTTATGAACCTCAGCTTTTAACATATGTCTTTCCAGATAAGGGATTGCCAACTCAGGGTACTTCCCCACCGCTTCGGCAAACAGCCAGGACACCGCCATATTGATATAATACTCCTCACTGTCCACAGCAGCCGCCATGCGCAGCGCATCCTCTGCATATTCCTCTGTAAGAAAATGCTTCAGTAGCATGACAAGACCATACCGCACCGTATAGGTGTGCTCACTGCCAAGCCACTCCCTACACTTTTCAAACAGTGCGGGGAGATTCTTTTTGAACACCTTGGGAGAAAAGCAGTCGCACACCGCCCAGTTATCGATATAGGACAGAAAGCGCTCCGTTTCAGCCATGCAGCGGTCATAGTCCTTGATTTGCTCAATGAGAAAGGAATGAACCGCGTTTTCCTCATAGTACAAATGGGGCACATCATTCAGAAAGAAAGCAATATCCTCACGCTTTGCAAATTCCATCGCCAGCCTCCGCATGACAGGCACACGGACGCCCAGCATTGTAGCACGCTCAAGTGAGGGAACCAAGCTGCCTTGGAAAGCTTTATATCGTTCCTCACCATTGGCAATCAGTGCGGAACGAATCTCATGGATAATACTCATTTAGTCAGGGCATCCACCACAGCCTCTAAATGCAGGCCGTGGGAGGCTTTTACCAGAACATAGTCACCCTGCCGCACCAAGCCTCGAATCGCCGCTGCGAGGCTCTCACAGTCCGCGAAATGGGTCACTTCGGTCACCCCCGCGTCCTTTGCGGCTTCCGCAATATCCGCGCCCAGCTCACCGCAGGTAATGAGGGCATCAATGCCTTCCTTCACGCAGACCTCACCCATTTCACGGTGCATATTTACGCTTTCGGTGCCCAATTCATACATATCCCCCAGCACAGCCACACGACGGCCGGGGCACATGGCCAGAGATTCAATGGCAGACTTCATGGAATCGGGGTTGGCGTTGTAGCAGTCGTTGATGACCGTATAGCCATCTGCTTCCACAATTGCCGCCCTGCCCCCTACGGGCTTGTATGCCGCAATACCTGCAGCAATGTCCTTGTCGCTCATGCCGAAGTTCAGGCAAACCGCAGCTGCGCCCAGAGCAGCCAAAATCATGTGCTTTCCATAAGCGTTGATGGTCACGGGGATTCGACGATCCAAACAAACAATGTCGCAAGAAATGCCGTCTTTGCCGTGTACCACAATATTTTCCGCATGGACATAGCAATCCTCCTTAGTGCCGAAGGTAAAGATTTCCAGTCCCATATAGCCGTAATGTGCCAGCAGGTCATCGTCGCCGCAGACGAACACAGTGCCTGTCTTTTTGATGTAGGGCATCATTTCCGTCTTTGCCAGCAGCACCCCGTAGCGATCACCCAGATATTCCAGATGGCAGCGGCCGATATTGGTAAACACCGCCACATCGGGACGGACGATCTTCGCCAGATATTCCATTTCCCCGAAGTGGTTGATGCCCATTTCCACCACTGCGGCACGGTGCTCGGAATCGATGCGGGAAAGGGTCATAGGAACGCCCATGTGATTGTTGTAGTTCTTGTCGGTCTTCAGAATATTGAAACGCTGCTCCAGAACGGATGCGATCATTTCCTTCATAGTGGTCTTGCCCACGGAACCCGTAATGCCGATGACGGGGATCTGCAGCGTACCGCGATAAGCCGCAGCAATATCCCCCATAGCAGCCACAACATCTTCCACCACGATACAGGGGCGGTTCTCCCCTTCGGGAACATGGGTCACCAAACAGGCAGCAGCACCCGCATCAAAGGCCTTGCCCACGAATGCGTGGCCGTCTACCTTCTCTCCGGGCAGGGCAGCAAAGAGATTTCCTTCCTTGACCACACGGCTGTCAATGACGATTTCGTTGGGCTGACGAAGGGCAAGCTCTGCGTCCCCCACATATGCGCCGCCACAGGCAGCGGCAACGGTCAATAAGCTCATTCCGTTCATGCGTATTTCTCCATAGACACTTCAATGATTTTTTCGCACAGTTCCCCATAGCTCATGCCCATAGCCTCACCCATCTGGGGGATCAGGCTGGTGGGCGTCATGCCGGGCAGGGTATTTGCTTCCAGACAGTACATGGTCTTTTCTTCGGTGTTTTCCATAATGAAGTCCACACGCCCATATGCTTCCAGATGCAGAGCCTTATACACCTGCTCCGCCAAATCCTGTACACGGATGGTATCTTCCGGGTCGATGGGTGCGGGACACAGCTCCACAGTCAGGCCTGCCTGATACTTGTTCTTGTAGTCATAGAAGCCCGCCTTGGGGATGATCTCGATGACGGGCATAGCCTTGCCGTTCATGACACCAACGGTCAGCTCTCTGCCGCTGATGAACTTCTCCACAATGACCTCGTCCTCATAGCGGAAGGCATCCGCGACCGCTGCTTCGTATTCTGCCAAATCATATACCACAGCGGTACCCACAGAGGACCCGCCGCTGCAGGGCTTGACCACACAGGGGAAGCCTACATTTGCATAAGGTGCCTTACCCTTTTTCAGCGTAATGGAAGGTGCGGTGGGGATGCCCGCCTGACGGAACATAGCCTTGGAAACACCCTTGTTCATGGCCAGTGCGCTGCCGAAGTAGCCGGAGCCCGTGTACTTGATGCCCGCGACATCCAGTACCGCCTGCAGCTTGCCGTTTTCCCCTTCTTCCCCGTGAAGGGCAAGGAAGGTCATATCCGCTGCAGCGCAGATTTCCAGTACATTGTCCCCAATGAGGCTGTCATTGTCCTGCTTGCGCATCGCCTTGACAGCTTCCAAATCGGGAGAGGTCTGCTCCACACGATACACAGTGTTTTCACGCTTTCTTGCAAACAGCTCCTTGGGATCGGTATATTCCTCGGTGCAGCCAAAGAACAAGTCCATCAGCACAACATTGTGACCTCTGTCCCGCAAAGCATTTGCCACGCCGTTACCGGAGGACAAAGACACATCGCGCTCATTGCTCAAACCGCCGCACAATACAACAATATTCATATCAACACTCCATATTCCATGAGATAGATTCACTTGGTATTTGCGCATAAAACTACGCAATACACATTGTACCATATTCCACGCAGCCATTCAAACTTTTTTATTTTTTCCTTGAAAAAGTGAAAAAAGTTGGTGCAAGTCTTAGCAACTTATGGTATACTATGCAAGTTAACGAAAGGAATGATCCGAATGAATTATATTGTCATGGATCTGGAGTGGAATCAGGCCATGCGCTCTGACTCCGCAGTGTTCAACAAGCTTCCGATCCATCTCCGCGGCGAGATCATTGAAATCGGTGCAGTGAAGCTGAATCCCGATATGACCCCCGGCGAGGAATTCACCATTGACGTACGTCCTCAGTTTTTCAGACGTATTCACTATAAAGTAAAGAAGATCACAGGCTTTGACAAGGAGCGTCTGGCAAACGGCGTCCCCTTCCCCGATGCACTGGACAAGTTCCGTAAGTGGTGCGGTGAGGATGTCACCTTCCTGACCTGGGGCATTGATGACCGAGGCATCATGGAGCAGAACATCATCATCCACGATCTGGACTGGGACTGGATCGCAGGCTGGGTGAATCTGCAGACCATTTACTCCCTGCAGACCACAGGGGAAAAAGTACAGCGATCCCTGTCCTCCGCCATGGAGCACTTCGGCATCGAGCAGACCCGCGTGGCTCATGATGCCCTTGGGGATGCCTACAATACCGCACTGGTATGCTCCAAGCTGGATATGGAGAAGGGGCTGGTGGACTATGCCAACGCCGCCCGAATTCTGGCCCAGCGCACTGCTGAAAAGGAAATGCGTGCAGCTGCCGAGCCTCAGCCCATTGAGCATACCGACCCCGTTGAGTTTGTCAACAAGGCCGATGCCTTCGCAAGCGATCTGGCCCGCCCCGTGTGCCCCATCTGCAAGAAGGAAATGCAGTGCGGACGCTGGCTGAATCAGGGCGACCAGCGCTACATGAATCTGTTCGGCTGTGAGGAGCACGGCAAGTTCCTGACCCGTCTGAAGTTCAAAAAGAGCGACGCGGGACTGTGGGCAGCCACTCGCCTCATGTACATCGCCGATGACGACACCGAGGGCTTCTACCGTTCCAAGGCACAGCAGGCCCGCCGCCGCGGCAGACGCCATACCCCCAAAAAGAAAAACGACCCTGCAAAGTAGATACCGCAAAACACCGCTGACTTTTGTCAGCGGTGTTTTTACTCTATTCATAATAATTCATAATATTCACTTAACCCCTCCGCAGTTGGTGAAGGAAGGGTCCTCAAGGGGAACCATGGCCGGTTCCCCTTGAAATCGCGTCGGCGTTAGCCGATATAGCATTTCAGCAGAAATGCTCGCGATTTAACCGTATACTTTATACAGGAAGGTTACCACTTGACCTCTGGTGCAGGTGTTGTTTGGACCGAACATTCCGTCACCGATGCCGCCGGTGACCTCATTCTGTCCCGCCCAGATCACGGGCTTTGCAAACCAGTCGGCGTCCGCAACATCCTTAAAGGTACTCGTTCCTTCCACAGCAGGCTTGCCAACTGCCGCATACAGGAAGGTGACGATCTGTGCTCTGGTGCAGGTCTGGTCAGGGCCAAACATATGCTTTGCAACGCCACCTGTGATGCCGTTTTCAACAGCCCACAGCACAGGCTTATAATACCAAGCACTCTCACTGACATCGTCAAAGGGATTGACTGCAGACTTGGGCTCGGGTCTTCCGTTGGCAGCCCACAGGAAGGTCACCACCTGCGCACGGGTGCAGCCGTCGTTGGGGCCAAATGTGGTTGCGGAGGTACCGCCCGTAACGCCGTTATCCTTGGCCCACATGACAGGTGCGAAAAACCAGTCGGTGTCCGCCACATCAGTGAAGGGGTTGTCAACCACATCAGGTGTGGGAGTCGGTGTAGGTGTAGGAGTTGGCGTCGGCGTCGGTGTGGGTGTCGGCGTCAGCGTCGGTGTGGGTGTCGGCTTTACATCCTCATCGACCTTGTACTCAAACACGATTTTTGCATCGGTCAGACATTCATTGGAGTTTTCAATCTGAATCTTCTTCCACTGTTCCTCAGTACCGCAGAAGTTCACGGTTTTCAAACCGGTGCATCCCCCAAACGCCAACAAATCCACCTTGGTCAGAGACGCAGGAAGGGTAACAGCAGTCATTTGATTGCAGTTCCAAAACATCATAATGCCAAGGGTTTCCACATCCCCCTGAATGACAATAGAGGACAATGTTTTAACATTAGAAAAATTTCCGTTAATCGTATGGACAGTTTTCGGAACCACATAATCCCCCAGAGATGCATTCCTTGGAACCTCCAAAAGCACAGTCTTGTCTTTGTTAAACAGCACACCACATTCGTCGCTGCAGAAGTACAAGTTTTTCTCATCCACGCGGAAAGCAGTCAGTTTCGTTCCTCCGTACATAGAAAGGGCACTGATTTCCTTCACAGATGCAGGAATTTCAATAACTTCCAGCTGGTCCACACTATTAAAGGCACCGGAGCCGATTATCTGCACACCGAAGGGGATTTGATAGGTACCCTTCAACTGATTGGGTGTCCGCACCAACACAGTCATCTCCTTATCAAAGAGCACGCCGAATTCATCACTGCAGAAATAAGGATTGTTTTCATCCACACGAATTGCAGTCAAATTCCTGCAACCATCTATCGCCCATTCGTCAATTATCTTTACAGAGGCAGGGATTTCGATTACTTCAAGCGACTCCGCATCATTAAAGGCGTTGGCCTGGATTGTCTGAACCGTAGAAGGAATACGGTAAGTCCCCTGAAGCGTTTTGGGAGTCCACAAAATCTCCGTCATTTTCTTATCCAGCAGCACCCCCTGTGCATCTACAGTGAAATACTGATTCTCCTCAGCAATGGTAAGTTTTTCGATACTACAAGAGCTGAAGGTGTATGTATCGATGTGATTCACCGATGCGGGAATATGAAGTGCCTTTAGCTTCATACAAACGGAAACTATGAATCTCCCCAACGTGCTCACGCTTTCGGGAATGGTTACGCTCTCCAAGGCAGTGCAATAACTAAACGCGTTGTCACCGATCGCCGTAACCCCTTCTTCAACCTCAATATGTTTGATTTCCTTTAAATATTTCTCCCAAGGCGCCTCATCTATACTCCCACGACTGTGTATTGCGCCGCTGCCGCTAATGGTAAGAGTGCCGTTGGAAGCATCGAAGCTCCACCGCACATTCTCACCGCAGCTGCCGCCGGGAAGTGCGGGTGTAGGAGTAGGCTTCGGAGTCGGCGTGGGTGTCGGCTTCGGAGTCGGCGTGGGTGTCGGCTTCGGAGTCGGCGTGGGTGTCGGCTTCGGAGTCGGTGTGGGTGTCGGCTTCGGAGTCGGTGTGGGTGTCGGCTTCGGAGTCGGTGTGGGTGTAGGCGTGGGTGTGGGCGTAGGCTTCACAACCTCATCGGGGTCGTATTCAAACACAATTTTCGCCTCAGTAAGACAATCATTTGATTTCTCTATCGATATTTCTTCCCACTGTTCCTTGGTACCGCAATAATTTACGGTAGCCAAAGCATCACAGTTGAGGAACGCACCTCTTATAATCTTGGTAACTGAAACTGGAATGGTAATCGCAGTCAACTTTTCACATTCATCGAAGAGAGACCGCTGAATGGTCGTAACCCCCACAGGAATCGTAACGCTTGTCAACAGTTTCGCCCGCAAAAAAGCATAAGGCGTAAGCTTGGTTACCGTATCGGGAATTTCATAATCTCCCAAATCTGCCATTGCCGGGGCACGCAGTAGTGCAGTCTTGTCTTTATTAAACAGAACACCATATGCATCATTGCTGTAATAACCGTTGTTTTCATCAACTCGAATTTCCTTTAGGCCATGGCAGCCAAATAAAACCGAACTATCATAATTTGCGAGAATTCTCTCCACGGAAGCAGGAATTTCCAGCACTTCAAGCTGAGGACCAAAAGCGTTCGCCCCAATGGTCACCACAGTATCGGGAACCACATAAGTCCCCTTCATGGTATCGGGACTCCAAATAATTTCCGACATTTCTTTATTGAAAAGAACCCCGTATGCATCCGCCGCATAGGCGGTATTCTCCTCTGCAACAGTGAGCATTTCCAGTCCATCACACATGCCAAAGGCATATTTAGAAATACTCTGCACCCCTGCCGGAATATGAAGCTCCTTCAATGTAGTGCTATCCACGAAGAATGAACCCAGAGAAAGCACACTGTCAGCAATGGTAATAGACTGCAAACCGTTGCTATCGGAGAATGCATAGTCACTGACAGAGGTAATACCCTCTTCGATTACAATGTGCTGAACATACTCACTGCATTCTCTCCAAGGCAGCGAGTTTGAATCGCTATATTCCTCCATATCCCCTGTGCCGCTGATTGTCAGCGTTGCAGTCTTTGCATCAAAGCTCCACTTTGCATCTTCGCCGCAGGTACCGCTAAGATTCTCAAGGGGCTTCATGGTAGGTGTCGGTGTAGGTGTGGGAGTGGGTGTAGGCGTAGGACTCGGTGTCGGTGTGGGTGTAGGCGTGGGACTCGGTGTCGGCGTAGGCTTCGGCGTGGGTGTGGGTGTAGGCTTCGGGGTATTGACAACAACAGACTGAACCACATATTCCAAATCAAAATACACGGGAACACTTCCGGTTTGCTTATATACCTCCACAAAATAAGTTCCGGAAGATAAGTTTTGATAACCATACAAAACTTGATACTCGTTCCAGTCTATCTTATTAGGCTTAATATAGTTTAGCGAACCGTCATATAGCTCCATATCCGCGTTAATATTAGTACGATTACTAAAAAAGGTTATTAAAAAGATTAGATTGGATGTACGACTGATATTCACCTTATACCAAGAGCTCGTATACCCGCTCATGAACAACACCCCTCTTGAAATACCCGGCTGAAGTTGTACAGCGGAATTAGGTCTTACCCCTCCTCTATCTACCCAATAGTCGTATTCATCTGCCGCACTTACAGAAGCAGGAATCCATGTCACAAGCATTATCAGCACCAGCAAAAAACTAATCATTGATCTGCTATTTCGTTTTTTCACTGCAAGACCCTCTCTTTCACTTCACCGAAGCAAAGATATTTTGTTCATCGTAACATATGTAATGTATATATTACAATCATATTTTTGATAAAACTCACAAACCTGTTGATTTCGGCAGTATTTCCGGATATTTACTCACGCAAACAAGTGTCTGTCCATATGCCAGCATTCGCCACCGTAGAGGACACTCCCAATTGCCCCGCTATGTCAACCTCCGGAATCGAGCTGAGCAAGCTGCGATCCCTACGGCATGGTACGTTAAGCTATCTCCCCCCTGTCGCACCGAAATCTTTGTCGCCGTAGGGAGATCGTCCCCGATGCTCCGCGACACCACACTCGGACATGATGCAATGATATGTCTTCGTGTAATCGTCCCATTGCGGTACAGCGCATGGGACACCCGCAAGGAGCATCCCTGCGAGGTAAAAAATCTCACTCCGATTTTGGAGTGTTTTTCACTTTACATTCATAAGCCATTCCAGTAAACTAAACTCAGAATCAAAAACGGGATGTGATCACATGACAAAATTTCCGACGATGAAGGCACTGCTGTCTCTTGCGTTTACTCTGGTGCTCTCCGTTTCCCTTTTCGGCACCCATGCAGCTGCCGCAGGACTTGGCTTCTCTGATGTAAAAGCCTCCGACTATTTTCATGATCCCGTACAATGGGCTGTCAAAAACGGCATCACATCGGGAACCTCTGCCAACACCTTCTCCCCCAATGCCACCTGTACCCGCGGTCAGGTTGCCACATTTCTGTATGCCGCGGCAAAAGGCTCCCCCACCCATGCCACCAATCGGTTCTCGGATATCCGTCCCGCCGATTATTATTACAAGCCTGTCTTGTG
>JAFQDR010000230.1 GCA_017415945.1 Oscillospiraceae bacterium | reverse complement strand
ATGTTCCCATATATCCAAGCAGCTCGTCGGTATTTCTCATACAGTAAAGCACACCGTTTTCACGATCACAGAGTATTCCATTCAATTCGATATCCTTGAACGTTCCGAACGCCTGCCGATCATCGCTATCAAGGTCGGTAGTGTACCATTCCGCGCCACGCCGCCAAAGAATCCGATCACCGAAAAAACCGACAATGGAATCCAGTTCGGCTTCATCCGCGCGTCCGAGTACACAGAGCTGCCGCTTTTCCAAGGTTTCGGCATCCAGACAAAACAACACATGGTCGTAGCTTGCGAGATTGCCGGCAGACTCTCCTTCGCGCAGGATATTCCTGCGGTAATACAGCCGCCCACGATGAAGCGTGGGAATCGAACCCATTTCATCCTCGGTGAGAATCAGCTGCCGTTTGCCGCTGTCAATGTCAAAAACGTACCATGGGAATGAATAATCTTCGATGTTCCCACCCTCGTAAAACAGCCGTGTGCCATGGATTTCAGGATTGGTCCCCACCATGAAAAACGGGCAATCTGTGGTATCGTGAAAGCAGAGCGGATCGATACAGAGTGCCGTCAGCGTGCCGGAATTGATGGAATAGCGCATGACGGTATCTGCTGGGAAATAGAGACATCCTGCGTGATACTGCAAAAAGCTGACGGCAAGCGGTCGAGCGATCGGTGCATCGGCGATGTCGTATTCATCGATGGTGATGCGGTCCTGGCAGGCGGTCAGTGAAGTCCATAATATGGCTGCTATGATTATGAATGATAATAAGCGTTTCATTTTTGTCTCCTTTCTTATGTTCCAGAAGCATCCCCGAATACGTGCAGATAATAATCTTCGAGTGTAGGTGCAGCGGTTCTCGCGCGCTCTGTTGGCATCGCATCCGCCAGCACCCGCAGCAGCACCTCATTCTCCCGCTTATCCCGCATCTCGCATAACCTTTCCTTTTCAACTATTATCAGCGTTTCGTGGATTCACATCAATTCGCGTCCAACTATCCAAAATACCGATTTGCGAAAGTTTACGTTCATCAGTAACAAGCTCAGACTCTTTATGATCCTCATTCCATTTTGCATTATATGTATCGCGGTATTCCACAAAGTCTGTAAGTTTTACCTTGTAATCAAATGTTGGATTGACATACCCATATTCATTGAGAACTTTCAGAATATCCCAGTCCCTATACTGCTTGTAGATTGCGTTTTCTTCAGGATCTGTGATTTCCATCTTAAAATCCAGCGTACTGATATCGCAATCAAACGGATAGAGATATTCTGTGCCGTCAATTTCATGAATTTCAAAAAGGTAAGATGGTTTATATGCATAATCCGCCGAATAGTCGCGCCAGCAGGTCAAGTATGGTTCATATGCATCGGCAATCAGATATTCTCCGCCTACAGCAAGTCTCGGATAACCGTATATAGGATACATATTCGCACCTGTCAGTGTGATATAAGCATCCTTATTGATTTCGCAATCATTGCTTTCGTCCCTAAGAATCTGTACATGATAACTGGTTACAGGGAAGCGCCAATCTCGCCCTGGTGAAATGATCTGGTCGGTAGAATAACATTCAATATCCAATATCTTGATCCGATAGCTATACCGCGGAGCATCCATATCTACGATCTGTATTTTCCAATCAGGAATCTGTTCAAACCTGTCAATCGGTCTTTTCCATGGGTTGAAAAAATCCGTAACCTGACTGAACTCTCCGATTACTTTTGTTCCTGTTTTGATCGTGTCAGTCCCAACATCCGGGCTGAAGAAATATTCACACCTAAGAGAACGTGGGATATCCAGCTTTTCATACCCATTCCAGCCGGGTTCGCTGCATCCTGTTAAAAATAATACAGTAAGTATCAGTAAAAGCCATGTTTTTTTCATTGCGGCAGCCACTCCCTGTTTTCAAATTTTGTTTCTCCTGTAACGCGGTCATAATAGCCCATAATCCAATCTCTTTTATGATCCCCACTGAACACAATGATATTTTCATCCGCATAGGCAATACAGCGTATCCCCACCCCGATGTCAACAGTATCGGTAACTGTCATACTGTTGACATCGATGACATCCACACCAGTTCCATAATAGGAACTGTATACCATTTCCCCCATGTTGTTTTCACGGATTGTATGCAGTATTGGGCTAAAGGTAGGGACATATAGCTTTCCATCAGCATAATATTCCCAGACTGCACCCGCCAGATAACGTTCTTCGGTTTGGGCTATTGTTTTTCCTGTTGTCAGATCAATTTTTTCGATACAATAAGTCGTGTAGCTTCGGGTGATAGTTTCTGTACCTTCCGGCAAGTCGGCTGAAAGATCCAGTTCATAATCTTCTTTATACGGATCTGCAAACAGATATAAGTAATTACCATCAATGAAGCCGCCGTCTTCAGCTTGCTTGTTGTTTTTTCGGTAAATGACTTCGGAAGAGAGAGACTGCCGATCAATTGCTGTGATTGCCCTTTCCAGACGATTGTATACGTACAGATTTTTACTGTCCGCATCAAAAAGATAATAGTCACCCACGGGCAAATCAACCACTTCTGCGTCCCCGCCTTTTACCGGAACATAGCAAATACTGTGATTACCGTCTTCACTGTCTCCATCATCAAGCTGGCTGTTGAAATACAGGATATCTCCTGCTACCATCATAGATGAGATATTGTTCGAAAAGTCTGAAAGGATTTCAGTATGGGTGCCTTTTTTCATGTTGATGCAGGTGATCTGGTAATGAGAGAGATTTTTGACAGTTCTACCACTGACAAGAAGATTTCCGTCCCTATCCAATGTAAAAGCTGTTATGGAAGCATTCGGAAGAGATGGACACAATTCAGCTGCCGTATGCCTGCACAGTGGATCAGTACAAGCCGGTCCGTATGCACCGCTTTGAGGTGACATATAGACGATATTGGTCGGTCCACCTACAAAGCTGTACATCATGGTTCCGTCATATACCAATGGTTTGAAACGTTCGCTCACATAATCCGGCGCCTCACTGCCGCAGGACATAAGCAAGGGCATTAATGTAATGAGCATTATTGCAATGATTCTTTTCACCTTCAAATAACTCCTTTCATGTCCCCGAAGCATCCCCAAACACATACAGATAATAATCCTCCAGCGTCTGTGCGAGCACTTACTCCTTGATATAATCAATCTCTCCATTATTCAAGTGAATCCGCATTAGAATTCCATCTGTTTTGCTGTCATATCCATCTTCCTGTTCGTACACTTCTTTCGGCTCTCCCCATGTGATATAGTAACCGTAGAGATAATTTCCCGATACTACAAAATACTGCATACTATAGGTACTCATTTCATCTGAAAAAGCAAATACCTTTTCTTCCGTTAGTAAATCTGCTGTATATCCTAATCGATAAATCACGGTTTCGGGAAGACGTGCCGAACCACCTGTACTGATTGGCAGTTCCATGTATCGGTCATATACATAGTACACATAATTCTCTGTGTAATACATGTACCGCAAAGGTGAGTTAAATTCGAGTAATATGTCCGTGTCACCTGTTTCTGCATTGCAACGCATCAGACAGCTTGATGTTCCGTCAGCAGTCTTTTCCTGAAACATCAGAACACCATCACTGTATACCACATCGGCAGTTACATACCCTTCTGGAGCTTCATATACGGCTCGTAATGCAGACGGATCATCATGGGAGACATTGTAAATCGTTCCCTCCACATAAGAATTCAGATACAGTGAATCATCGTCTGCGTATACCAGATTGTATGGATTTAGTCCGTCCATAGCGGCGATCAGCCATTCTTCGGTTTCTGTTCCCTTTGTCATATTATATTGGCTGATATAATAGGTTACACTATTATCTTCATCCTTCTTCTGAGTGTAATGATAGATATAATCCCCGCCGACAGCCATTTCAATGATGCCGCCATGTGAAAAGTCCTCAATCAGTACATCCAGTTTCCCGGTTGAAATATCATACTGCCGCAGTTCATTTATCACACGCTTCTCGCTCGTGATCGTACCGTTTCTGTAAATTGGTTCGGAATACTGAACGGGAAAAATGATGCTGTTCTCGTTAATCATGGGATAGAACTGAGTGAATGTATTGGTATAAAAGGGACATTCGTGTGTGTTGTGAAAACAAAGCGGATCGGAACAGAGGTAGCTGAATTTCCCGGAAGTGGTATTAAGCCGCATAGGGGATGAGTCGATGTTCAAATACAGAAAATTACCATGTCCGGCAAGACCGCTGACTTTGGCTGAACTTGGCTGATTATCAAGCCATATATCATCGGATGGTTCATAAGTGTATGTGAAATTCGCAGGAGTGTCCGTTCGATCAGGATTGTGTAAAGTGTTGTTGCATGAAGTAAGCATTAACAAAGCCAATATTGTTATGGTAAGGCGTTTCATTTTCTACTCCTTTCAAGTCCCCGAAGCATCTCCGAACACATGCAGATAATAATCCTCCAGCGTAGGCACAACCGTCCGCGCGCGCTCTGTCGGATTCGTATCGGACAGCACCCGCAATAACACCTCCCCCGTCTGCTCGTCCCGTGCAATATTCGTCACGCGGAACTGATCCTGCATCGCCTGCACTTCATGCTCCGCACACGGCACAATCCACACGCCGCCGTCGATCTTCTTCACCAGCTCATGCGGGGGTGCGTTGTCCACAATCACGCCTTTTTTGAGCATGATGATGTCCTTTGCGAT
>JAFQDR010000229.1 GCA_017415945.1 Oscillospiraceae bacterium | reverse complement strand
TTTAAACGAATATATTTCTGCAAAAGAGATTCCGGCAGGAGAGGAACAGCTTTTCCCACAAAACGGTCCAGTCTCTGTCCGGCATCATTTTTGTTGACAGTCAGTTCTTTCAAATTGATCGCCTCCGATTCTATCCTATTATCATGGAATTCAATCGTTTTGTCAACCAAGGCCTTGTGTTCTGCTTATTGACATTTCCACAAAATAGCGGTAATATCTTATCAGAAATTCACAGTTTTTCGCAATTTATCTGTTGACATTGCAAGTGAATTTGATTATAATACTTTAGCGACTGTGTGAGGTATGTGATATATGAAACTGAACCTGCGCAAGATTATCGAAGTTCCCGGTGCGAAGGCACCGTTTTCCTGCGAACTTTCCACTGATGAGCTGGATTTTCCTGCTGTCGTTCGTTTCGATGAACCTTTGAAGGCAGAAGGTGCTGTAGTTAACACTGCAGGTATTCTGACATTGAAGGGAACTGTTTCCGCAAAGATGCATTGTGTATGCGATCGCTGTGGTGCCGAGTTTGATCGAGAGAAAACGGTTGAATTGAATGCCGGTATCGCCACGGATGAGTCTGAAGAAGATTTGTTCCAGATGGAGGACGACGAAATCGACTTGGATGACATTTTGTACACTTGCTTTGTGTTCGATATGGATGCCAAGATGTTGTGCAAACCGGATTGTGCCGGTCTGTGCGATGGTTGCGGTGCAAATCTTAATCATGAGAATTGTTCCTGCAAGAAACAAATAGATCCAAGATGGGCTGTGCTTGAGCAGCTTTTGGATAAATAACAAGTAAGTAAAATAGCTGCTCAAAACAGCTGAACGAATTAGGAGGTGTCACAATGGCTGTCCCTAAAAGTAAAGTATCTCGTCAGAGAAGAGACAAGAGACGTTCTGCTCACTGGAAGCTCGAAGCTCCCAATGTTGTAAAGTGCCCCAGCTGCGGCGAATACAAGATGCCCCACCGCGTCTGCACCGCTTGCGGTAAGTACAACGGCCGCGTTGTTCTCAACGTTGACTAATCAAAAAGTAGCTTTAGAAGAAGGTCTCCAGACCTTCTTCTTTTGCTGTATGTGAAAAAATTTACAAGGTGTGAATCGCATGAGTCGTTCTGTTATTAAGGTTATTGAGCCTTACAGCCCCCTGTATGGAAAAGTGAATATCGGAGATCGCTTGATTTCTCTGAACGGAAATCAAATCAAAGATGTACTGGATTATATGTACTACTCTTACGATTCCGTTTTAACTGCTGTGTTTGCCTGTGAGGACAGCGCGGAATATACCGTTCAAGTGAAAAAGCCCGAGGGCATGGAGCTTGGACTGGAGTTTGATGATTATTTGATGGACTGCGCCATGGAGTGCACCAACAACTGTGTTTTCTGCTTCGTAGACCAGATGCCTCCCGGCATGCGCAAGAGCCTGTACTTCAAGGATGACGATGCCCGCATGAGCTTCCTGACAGGCAGCTATATTACTTTGACCAATCTTACCGACCGTGAGCTGCAGCGCATTTGCGATTTGAAGATCAGTCCCATCAATGTGTCTGTGCATACCACAAACCCCGAGCTGCGTGCGGAGATGATGGGCAATGATTCCGCTGCGGAGATCATGGAGCGCGTCAAGAAGCTCAGTGAGGCGGGGATCACCATGAACTGTCAGGTGGTTTGTTGCCCCGGCTATAATGATGGCAGGGAGCTTTTGAACACCATCCACGATTTGGCTGCGTTTTATCCTGCGGTCAATAGTGTGGCTGTGGTGCCTGTTGGCTTGACCAAGTACCGCAGCGGGCTGGAGCCTCTGAAGCCCTTTGATAAGGAAAAGGCTGCAGCGGCCATTGATTTGGTGGAGGGATTCGCCGCACAGTGCGCGGCCCATTACGGCAGTAAAATCGTATTTTGCTCCGATGAGTTTTATATCCTTGCGGAGCGAGATCTGCCCGATGATGAATATTACGAGGAATATGCCCAGCTGGATAACGGCGTTGGCATGCTGCGGCTGCTGAAGGTGGAGTTTGAAACCGCCTTGAAGATGGTAGAATCCGATGAAGGGAATGCTGTGCCCTTTACGGTTGTGACAGGTGAGGCGGCTGCGCCTTATTTGGAAAAACTGTTAATGACAGCCATGGAAAAATGTGCTAATATAAAAGGACAGGTCTGTGCGATTCGAAATGATTTCTTCGGACATCAAATCAATGTTGCGGGTCTTGTGACCGGCGGCGATTTGATCGCACAGCTGAAAGGGAAGACGCTTGGCGAAAAGCTGCTGATTCCCTCCAATATGCTGCGCCACGGGGAAACCGTATTTCTGGATGATGTTACGGTTGCGGATGTGGAGCGCGAACTGAATGTGAAGGTAATCGATGTCCCGCAGGATGGTGCAGAGCTGCTGTACGCCATGCTGGGCGAGGAACTATAAAAGGAGGTCCGGTTTATGTCTAAACCTCTTGTAGCCATTGTTGGCCGTCCCAACGTTGGCAAATCCCATTTGTTTAATAAGCTGATCAATAAGCGTGTCTCCATTGTGGAGGACACCCCCGGTGTTACCAGAGACCGTATTTATGAAGAATGTGAATGGTGCGGCAGAGTGTTCGACCTTGTGGACACAGGCGGTATTGAACCCACCACCGATAATGAGATTTTGCTGTTCATGCGTGAGCAGGCAAAGATCGCCATTGACTCTGCGGATGTCATCATTCTTGTCACCGATATTACCACAGGTGTGACCGCTGCGGACGAGGATGTTGCACACATGATCCTTCGTGCCAAGAAGCCCGTTGTGCTGGCTGTCAATAAGTGCGACTCCACCGGACGCACCGACCCCAATATTTATGAGTTCTACTCTCTGGGCTGCGGGGATCCCATTGCGGTTTCCGCTGTTCACGGTCATGGCACAGGTGATCTGCTGGATGCCTGCCTGTCCTATTTCCCCGAAGATAATGGGGAAGTTGCAGAAGACGATTCCATTAAGGTTGCGGTCATCGGCAAGCCCAATGCGGGCAAGTCCTCTCTGGTGAATCTGGTACTGGGAGAAAAGCGAGTGATCGTGTCCAATGTGGCAGGTACCACCCGTGACGCCATCGACTCCAAGTTTGAAAATGAATTTGGTAAGTACACCTTTATCGATACTGCTGGCATTCGCCGCAAGAGCAGAGTCAATGACCGTATCGAGCAGTTCTCCGTAATGAGAGCCAAGATGGCCATTGAACGTGCGGACGTGTGCTTGATTATGATCGACGCCACCGAGGGTGTTACCGATCAGGACACCAAGATCGCGGGCATGGCTCACGAAGCGGGTAAGGCTTCCATTATCGTGGTCAACAAGTGGGACCTGATCGAAAAGGATTCCAAGACCATGGAAAATATGCGTAAGGACGTACAGCGTGATTTGAGCTTTATGACCTACGCACCCATTGTGTTTATTTCCGCTCTCACAGGTCAGCGTGCAAACCGTCTGTTTGAACTCATTAACTACGTCAAGGATCAGAGCTGTATGCGCATTACCACAGGTATGCTCAATACCCTGCTGGCAGATGCTACCGCTCGTGTACAGCCCCCTACGGACAAGGGCAGACGTCTGAAAATCTACTACATGACCCAGACCAGCACCCAGCCCCCTACATTTGTTGTGTTCTGCAACAGCAAGGAGCTGTTCCATTTCTCCTATCAGCGTTACTTGGAAAATCAGATCCGTGCGGTGTTCGGGTTGGAAGGCACTCCTATTCGTATGATTATTCGTCAGAAGGGGGATAAGGAGTAATGCTGACTCTTTGCCTTGTTATCATTGCAGTCATTTGCTATCTTCTGGGCAGCGTGAACGGTGCAATCATATCCTCTAACTTCATGTATCATCAGGATGTCCGTGATTTCGGCAGCCATAACGCAGGCTTGACCAATTTCCACCGTACCTACGGCACCGCAGGCATGGCTATTGTTGTGGGCGTGGATATGCTCAAGGGCGTTTTGTCTGTTCTGATTGGTAAGTTCATTCTGGGCTTTTTCGATGCGACTGCGGTTGGCGGCGTGTTCGCTATGCTGTGCTGCATTCTGGGGCATATGTACCCTGTGTTCCACCAGATGCGTGGCGGCAAGGGGATTCTGACTGCTTGGGCTGCTATGCTGGTGTTTGACTGGAAGCTGGGGCTCATCGCCATCTTTATTTTCATTGTGGCGGTTGCGGCCACTCGCTATGTGTCCCTTGGTTCCGTGCTGGCGGCAGCATTTTTCCCTCTGGGTGTGGTGCTGGCTCGCTATGGCTTGCTTTGCTTTGAAATCGCTTTGGTTGCGGCGGGATTTGTCATCTTTAAGCACAGAGGCAATATTGGCCGCTTGCTGAACGGTACAGAAAGCAAGCTCGTATTCAAAAAAGATATTTCCGACAAGTTCGATGAAACGTTCTGATGGGTCGGAGTGGAGGCTTTTATGCTTGAACTGAAAAACATTTGCTTCAGCGCCGAAGAAGACGGTGTGAAGAAGGACATTCTCAAGGACATCAATCTCACCATTGATGAACGCTTTGTAGCCATTACAGGGCCCAATGGCGGCGGTAAGTCCACCCTCATCAAGATCATTGCAGGTGTACTGGAGCCCACCTCCGGTCAGATCCTATTCAACGGCACCGATATTACCCATATGTCCATTACCGAGCGTGCACGACTGGGTGTGAGCTATGCCTTCCAGCAGCCTGTTCGCTTTAAGGGCATTACCGTATTTGACCTGATCACGCTGGCATCCGGCAGAAAGCTGTCCATTGCGGAGGCTTGCGAATATCTGTCTGAGGTCGGTATGTGTGCCCGTGACTATGTTAACCGTGAGGTCAACGGCAGCCTGTCCGGCGGCGAGCTGAAGCGCATTGAAATCGCTACCATTCTGGCAAGAGCCACCGAGCTGAGCCTGTTCGATGAACCCGAGGCGGGCATCGACCTGTGGAGCTTTGGCAGCCTGATCACTGTGTTTGAAAATCTCTACAAGAAGATCAAAGGCAATATCATCATCATTTCTCATCAGGAACGTATCCTGAATATTGCCGACCGCATCATCGTCCTTGCAGGGGGCGTGGTCAGCGGCGACGGCACCAAGGAGCAGGTCATGCCCTCTCTCATGCGTACAAGCACCATCTGCACCAAGCTGGCAGACAACGAAGGAGGTAAGCGATAATGGATGCAATTCAGAAGAACCTCCTGAAGCAGGTTGCGGATCTGGAAAAGATCCCTGTTGGCGCGTTCAATATTCGTGCAAACGGTCAGCTGGACAGTAGAAACACCACTGCCAATATTGATATCGTTACCAAAGAGGACAAGCCCGGTATTGACATTATTGTTAAGCCCGGCACCAAGAACGAAAGTGTTCACATTCCCGTTATCATCACCAGCGCGGGACTGAAGGATCTGGTATATAATGACTTCTTCATCGGCGAGGACTGCGACATTACCATTGTTGCGGGCTGTGGTATTCACTGCAGCGGGGAGGAGGAATCCCGTCACGACGGTATCCACACCTTCCATCTGGCAAAGAACGCCAAGGTGCGCTACATTGAAAAGCACTACGGTGACGGTGACGGCAACGGCGAAAAGGTTATGAACCCCACCACCATCATGTATCTGGAGGAAGGCTCCTATCTGGAAATGGAAACCACCCAGATCAAGGGTATTGACTCCACCAAGCGTGATACCCGCGGTACCGTGGCGGACGGCGCGACTCTCATTGTGAAGGAAAAGCTTATGACCCACGGCAAGCAGTATGCGGAGACCGACTTTGTGGTTGACCTGAACGGGGAAGACTCCAGTGCCAACATCATCTCCCGCAGCGTTGCCAAGGATACTTCCAAGCAGGTGTTCCGTGCGGTCATCAACGGCAATAACCGCTGCATGGGCCACTCCGAATGTGATGCTATTATCATGGATAATGCGGTTGTGGTGGCGATTCCCGAAATCGTTGCAAATTCCACGGAAGCCAGCCTGATCCACGAAGCTGCCATCGGCAAGATCGCAGGGGAACAGCTCATTAAGCTGATGACCCTGGGCCTCACCGAAGCGGAAGCGGAAGAACAGATCGTCAACGGCTTCCTAAAGTAATAATAGGGTGCAGGAGACTGCACCCTTTTTCTTTATAAGGCACTCCTATGTAGGAGTGCTGACTGAGAGGCAGATAAAATTAGGTGTTGACAATTGGCGACGAATCTGCTACTATAATCAAGTCCTGTGGGGGTATAGCTCAGCTGGGAGAGCGCTTGAATGGCATTCAAGAGGTCAGCGGTTCGATCCCGCTTATCTCCACCAAAAACCTTGATTTCTTCGGAAATCAAGGTTTTTTCTTGCTTTTATAGCTTGCAAAGTGTGATTTTCTTCGGTTTTCACCAAAAGACAAATGCTGACCTGTGCTCTTGATTTTAGGCTAAAAATTATGAAATCAAGGGGACAGATATTATGGCTAAAATCAAGTTAGTAGTGAGTGCAACCATCGAGGAAACCTTTTCCGACTTCATCATTTCCAAAAAGACAAAGGGACTTGCCGAAAAAACTTTGCAAAGTTATCAATCCCAGTTGCCCATTATGGATAAGCATGGTAAAATAACAGCAAACCAAGCATTGAAGTGTACCTTCCTGGAGGATGAGCGATATGAAAAATGGATCACATCCCAATCCCAATACGATCCACCCCATTGCAGGATATGACAAAGAAATCTACGTAAAGCCCACCATCCAGAACCCAAATATCATTGTCGGAGCGTTTACCTATATTGCTGATTCGGAATTTGAAAGCCATGTCACGCACCACTATCCCTGGCTTGGAGATAAACTGGTGATCGGCAAGTTCTGTCAGATCGCGGCAGGTGTGGAATTTGTGATGAATGGAGCCAATCATCAGATGAACGCTGTTTCTACCTTCCCGTTCTACACCTTGGAAGGTTGGAATATGAATCCTCCTGTCATGTCAGACCTGTCGTTGAAAGGAGACACAGTCATCGGAAATGATGTCTGGATTGGACAGAATGCAGTGATTCTTCCTGGTGTGCATATCGGTGACGGTGCGATTGTTGGCGCGAACAGTGTTGTGGGTAGTGATGTTGCTCCTTATACGATTGTTGTGGGTAATCCTGCCAGAGAACTTCGGAAACGTTTTGACGAAGAACTGATCGATTTGATACTTCAGTTCCGGTGGTGGGACAAAAGCATTGAAGAAATCGATGCACTGATTCCTGTTCTGACAAGCAGTGATTTAGAAGCAGTGAAATCTGAAATAAAAAAGAGGATTTCCTAAAGGAGCATTTTCCATGAAAAAGTATACCATCAGCCGGGAGTTCTTCCCCTGGAATCTCTTTGCACCGCCCATCAGCGAGAAGTTTCTTGCCATGTCCGTTCCCCACATGAAGCCGCCGAAATCCCTCTGGCGGGATAAAAAACTGGATGTGACTACCCATAAGATTACCAGCTACGACGGCGAGAAAATCACCTGTTTCCTGCTATCCCCCAAGAATCTTCCCGCCAAAGCTCCCTGCCTGATCTATCTTCACGGCGGCGGATTTGTGCTGGAAGCTGCCGGGTATCACTATGGTAATGCCATGCGGTATGCCAAGGAAGTGGGCTGTAAGGTGGTATTCCCCCTGTACCGGCTGGCACCCCAGCATCCGTTCCCTGCGTTCTTTGAGGACTGCTATGCCGCTTTTATCTGGGCTTACGACCACGCCGAGGAACTGGATATTGATGTCGATCATATGGGTATTGGCGGCGACAGCGCTGGATCTACCCTGGCAGTGGGCGTGTGTCTGATGGCAAGAGAGCGCAGTCACCCGGTAAAATTCCGGTTTCAGATGCTCCCCTACCCCTATCTGGATGCCCGGAATGAAAGCGAATCCTGCAAGCGATTCACCGACACGCCCATGTGGAATTCCAGTCTTTCCGACCGGATCGGCCCCATGACCAGGGTAGGCAAGAACGATCCCAACTACGTCTGGTATTCTCCCGTGGAAGCGGAGAGCTTCGAAGGACTGCCTCCTGC
>JAFQDR010000228.1 GCA_017415945.1 Oscillospiraceae bacterium | reverse complement strand
GGTCGTCGGTGGCTTTCGTCATATTTACTTGTTTGCGTAGACCTTCTTCAGGAAGGTTACCACCTGCGCGCGGGTACAGGTGTCGTTGGGGCCGAATTTGCCGTCGCCGATGCCGCCCGTCACATCGTTTTCCTTTGCCCAGATGATGGGGGGTGGAATACCAATCCGTATCCCCTACATCAACAAACTCGCTGCTTGCGCTGACTGCGGGCTTGCCGTTGGTTGCCCACAGAAAGGTGGCGATTTGGGCTCTGGTACAGGTTTGGTCGGGTCCAAATTCCGTTGCGGTCACGCCCGTGCTAATGCCATTTTCAACCGCCCACAATACGGGCTTCAGATACCACGCATTATTGGCTACGTCCGTGAAGGGATTTTCACTTGTGGGCTCGGGCTTACCGTTAGCAGCCCACAGGAAGGTCACCACCTGTGCTCTGGTACAGCCCTCATTGGGCGCGAAGGTGGTCTCGGTCTTGCCGCCTGTGACACCCTCTTGTACTGCCCACAGCACGGGCTCGAAGAACCAGTCACTTTCCGTTACATCGGTGAAGGGGTTCACGAGGGGCTTGTTCAGCGGGGGAATTTCCATGTAATCCGTCTTGCCGCAGCCCGTGCAGATGTAGGCCAGCTGTCCGGGCTCGTCGTATGTGGGCATTTTTACAATGGATTCTTCCATGGTGTGATTGTCGTTGGTGCTGATGAGAGCCTGCTTCTTGATGACATAACCGCACACGCCGCAGTGACTGCCCTCGGTCTTGCCCTTTTCCGAACAGGTGGGCTTCACGGCGGGATCGATGACAGGGGTATGGGCGATCATATCCGTGTAGTCGTCCACATAGCTGTCGCCGCATTCGGAACAGGTATAGGTGGTGAAGCCCTGTGCGGTGCAGGTAGGCTCGGTCACAACGCCCACATAGCTGTGCTGCTTTACGTCGGTGTAATCATCCTTGTAGCTGTCCCCACAGACGGTGCAGGTATAAGTGGTGTAGCCCTGCTCGGTGTAAGTGGGCTCGGTCACCACAGCCTTGTAATCATGACCCATTGCGGTGTCGGGAGCAGTTATCGTCTCCGTTACATCGCAGCGGGTGCACTTGCGGGTCTGTGTGCCGTCGGCGGTGCAGGATGCATTGTTGTCATAGACATACTCCCCGAAGCTGTGCCCAAGGGCGGTGCCGGTGGCGGTTCTGCGGACGGTCTCTCCGCATCGCTCACATTCTGCGCACTCAATTGCATCCTCGGTACAATTGGGGGCTTGCTCCACAGTGTATGTGCTTGTGGTGTGTCCGTAGGCTTGTTCTCGTTTGTCGATTGTTTCGTAACCGCAATCCGCGCATGTGGAAACGATTCCGCCGTCTTTGGTGCAGGTGGGTGTGCGGTAAGCGCTTGTGAACAAAGAGCTTTCTTCCGAACCGTTTTCCCAAATCTTAAGATCCAAATCGAAGGTTAGCAGGAAGCTTGATGTGCCGATGTAGCGGATCATGAGATCCATTCCGTTGAGGAAATCTGTCTTTTCGTGCAGGTCTTCCAAGCCTATGCTCAAGTCTCTTCGAATGCGATGATCGTTCATTGGTACCCCATCCACGACGACTTCGCCCAATGTATCATCGGTTATGGTAATGTAAACCATGTTGCTTCCGTCAGCGGAGATTCTGTTCTCCATGCAGCATCTGTAATCATGGGCTTCCGTATATTTGAATAATTTGGAAATGTCCACAAATGAGGAATCCAGCATACTGTACGTGGGGTCATTGGGGTCATTGTAGAGATAGCGTGTAGCGGCAGCATAGGTTTTGTCACTGTGGTATAGGTAGGTCGGGCCGCTTTGATAGGAGTTGGTTTCCGAAAGCATGAGCCGTGTATTTTTATTGAATGTATATTCAATTTTCCATGGGCGATCGTGGCGAAGCGAGATCGTGTCCTGCAGTCGAAAATAATTGCCGTTGTTTTTGGTTCCCATCTGCTTCCATTCGTTTTGCGTGAACCCATCTTCCTTTATGCATTCCAGCTTTTGATCATTTGCGCTGTATCGGAAATGATAGTTGTTTGCTTGATGGTCGCAATTGATCGGGGTTTCCACTTGGAGGGTCGTACGGAAGGACCAGTCGAATTCATCTATGCCCATAAAGGTCATCAGCCAGCCAAGATCCTTCAGTCGTTCATCCTTGGACGTATCGTAGCCTTGCTTTGCAACATCATCGTAGGTTCCGTCGAAATCGAATATATCCGATAACAAAATTACAACGGAATAGCTGACTCTGCCGTTGCGTCTTTGGAGTTCCTTTAATTCAAAGGAGGTATTCAGACCGCCTGTCAACAGTGTTTGCACCTGATCGTTTTCGTTGACAGCGCCCGTGTAGTGACAGGTCTTCCCATCCGCAACGGTTGGAACAAAGAGCTCTCCAACCGGGGTGGTATATTTTGTTTCGGCTTTTTTTAGGTATCCTGTGGCAGAGTAGTTATACAGGTAATTGTGCCAGCTTGTACTGCCGTTTCCGTAAAATTCCTTTACCTGCAGCTCCTGTGCCGTCAGAATGGCGGTGGTGATTTCCTCGGTCAAGGCCTCCTGCAGCAGGCGGGAATTGAAAAGTGCGGAGGTCATGGGGCTTTTCTCGGAAAGCACCATCATTTTTCCGTTTCCGAAAAAGGCGTGGACGAAGAAATCGGAAAAGGCCTCATCGTCTGCATTATTTTGATATACCTTTTTTGCGTAGTCCGTGAGCATTTTGGAAACGGCTGCTTTTGTTTCCGCTTCAGTCTCTGTGTTCGCCGCTGCAGCGGATATGGGCAGCAGGGATACCCATATGGTCAAAGCAATGAAAATTGCGGTAAGTCTTTTTCTCATGGTCGTATCTCCCATTAGGTCCGTTACAGCCGAATAGTGCTGGTGAAGGCTACGGCTTTGCCCAAGATTCGAATATGCGACAGGCTTTCCCCTTCGTATTCCATATCGGGATATACGGGGTTGCAGGCCCGCAGAGTGATGCGGTCACTGCCGGGGGTGTAGTACACTCGCTTCAGTGTGGCTTCGTCACCGATGAGGACGGCGGCGATCTCTCCGTTTTCCACCATGGGCCGCTCCTTGATATACACAATATCCCCGTCGAAAATACGGGCGTTGACCATGCTGTCCCCCTTGCAGCGGAGGGAGAAATCCGCGTCGATATTTTCGGGTACGGAAACCATATCCCCCGTGTTTTCCACCGCCAGAATCGGTTTCCCGCAGGCAATGGTGCCGATGAGGGGAATGCGCTTCATTTTCGGCATGGGAAGAATGTTGTCCGGGAGGGTGGGGGCTGCGGCAGTCAAAGACGGGTCATCGCTCCAGCCCATGAGATATGCGGGGGTGGTGTGCAGGGCCTTGGCAATGGCCTCGATTTTGTCCGCGGGGATATTGGCAATGATGCCGTTTTCGTATTTGTACAGGTTCTGCTTGGATGTGCCGATCTGCTCTGCCAGCTGGGTCTGGGCAATGCCCAGAGACTCCCGTCTGTATTTGATGCGTTCGCCGATTTTCATTTGTGTCAGCTCCTTGTGTTGTCAATGTCAAGGAATTCGCGGACCGTCGAGGGCGACGGTCCCTACAGATTGGGGTGCTTTTTCCTTGGTCATGGATGTTGGGTAACTTTATTATATCTGCGGTAACTTAAAAAGTCAATTGCAATATCTTGACAAGTTACAAAAGTTTTGATACTATGCAGCTATCCGAAAGAGATAATAATATATCCGTAACAGATAAGGAGTGAGACATGGTTCAAACAGACAGACTGAAATGGGAGATGGAGACACAGGGGCTTACTGCTGCACAGGTGGCGTGGCATCTTGGAATCAGTGAGCAGTGCTATTGCAAAAAGCTGCAGTCGGGGAAATTCGGCACACAGGATATCCTGCTGCTGACAGAGCTGCTGGAGCTAAAGCACCCCGAAGCTATTTTTTTTGCATAAGGGTAACTTCATAAGTTACAACAGAGGGGAGGTGATACTGTGCCCGATTGTAATTGGGAGGATATGAAAACGGAATATGTGACCACGAATATCAGTAAAACCAAGCTGGCGGAGAAATACGGGGTGCCTTTGGGACAGGTGCAGTACCGCAGTATGGCGGAGCAGTGGAGTCAGCTGCGGCGCAGGCACCGTGACCGTGTCATGGCCAAGACCTCGGATCGTATGGCGGATGAGGCGGCGGAGCGTATGGCGCGGCTCATGGGCAGCACCGACAAGCTTATGGATGCGGCCTTGGATGCTTTGGACGATCCCAAGCAGTTTTATCGGTATATTGTGAAGGAAAAGGACGAGGAGGGCACCCATACCACGGAGGCGGTGTTCGATAAGGCGGACACCAAGGCCATGAAGGATATGGGAACGGTGCTGGAAAAGCTTACGGGGCTGACTCGTGATTTGTATGGGCTGCCCGACCGTGAGCAGGAACTGCGGGAGCAGCTGGCACGGCAGCGGCTGGAGCAGGCGGAGAAGAATGCTGACGGCATTGAAGTGGTGTTTGGAGAGGATGCGGCGGAGTGGAGCAGGTAAGACCTCTCAGTCTCGCATTCGCTCGACAGCTCTCCTGAAAAGGAGAGCCGAGTCTGTCAAAATACTCCTACGGAGCATTTTGACAGAGAAGCCCCCGCTTACGCGATGGGCAAGCAGGTCTGCTTCGCGCATAATTTGTCCGCATTCTGCGAACAAATTCCACACTTGCAGACCTATTTGTATTTTTCGCTTCGTACATGCCGGCGCGAAAAATAGATTTGACTTTGTTTCGTCCTCGCGGACGAAATTCTGCGAAGCATTTTTTGACAGTCTGAGCTCTCCTTTTAAGGAGAGCCTTGTAGGAGGTGCTATGAAACAACTGAAGATCGATCCGCCCAATGAGAAGCAGAAGCTGTTTCTCACGGCAAGCTGCAAGCACATCGGCTTCGGGGGAGCCCGCGGTGGCGGGAAAAGCTGGTGTGTGCGGGTGAAGGCTGTGCTGCTGTGTCTGAGATATGGGGGCATTAAGGTGCTCATTGTCCGCCGTACATATCCTGAGCTGTTGAATAACCACATTACCCCTCTGTTGGAGCTGCTCCATGGCATTGCCAAATACAACAAGACAGAGAAGGTCTTCCAATTCCCAAACGGCTCCGCCATCTCTTTCGGATACTGCAATGCCGACCGAGATCTGGGGCGGTATCAGGGTGCGGAGTATGATGTGATCTTTTTGGACGAGGCCACCCAGCTCCGTGAGGATTGGATCCGCCGCATCACCGCTTCCGTCCGCGGGGTGAACGAGTTTCCCAAACGGGTGTATTACACCTGCAACCCGGGAGGGCCATCCCACGGATATTTCAAGCGGCTGTTTATCGACAGGCAGTTTCGGCAGGGGGAGGAGCCCGGGGACTATGT
>JAFQDR010000227.1 GCA_017415945.1 Oscillospiraceae bacterium | reverse complement strand
ATCCATTACTGGTCTGACGGAGGTGGGTTTTGGCCGATTTTCGGAAAATTTCTTAAAATTATTTTTTCTGTCGCTCATATAGCGTCTCCTTTCAATTCGTTTCGGGGTGATCTCGATAGCGAATTGAAAAGGCGGCGAACGACACCGATATATGCGAAAACGCAAAATGCGCCCGCCCGCGAAAAGACGCGGACGAGCGCAAAAAGAATTGTAAACAGTATTAAGTTGAATTGTCAGTTCATACTCATAGCCGTAATATCCCGACGGTGGGTGATAGCTTTTTTTGACCGTAGGATATTAGGCGGGTGAGTATTGAAAAAAATTAACACGGCGTACCTCCATTAGATACCGCCGTGGTGGTTAGTAAGTCGTCATTGGTTTGTGATAAACGCAAAGAAACGGCGGCTTATTATTTACCGCCGATCAAGAGATAGTTATGACTCGTTTATGCTCAAACATAAAGAGCCAATAAATCGCGTGAAATCGCGCGGTTTATTGGCTCTGCGTCTTTGCGTCTGGCTCTTTGTGTATTTCGATTTTCAGTTGTTTGCCGCTTATCAGCGTTTCTTGTTTGCATTTCGGGCAGAATAGCGGGAAGTTTTTTAACTCTGTATCTTCCCGCATTTTCAGTCGCGTTTTATTTTTGCAAACGGGGCATAAAATAAATTCTGTCATTTGTTTATTCACATAGTCCTCTCTGAACGGAATTTTTAACAGCTATGTTTTTTTAAGCGGTTTGGGATGGTTTTTCAAATGATTTGGTATATTGCGGCAAAACAACTTTCCAAAATACGACGCTGTTAATTATCAGAAGAACAGTAAAGCCAATTCTTGCATAAACCGCCGAGATCAGAAGTTGTATGCCGTTCATATCACCACCTCCGAAGAAACCACAAAGAACGCTTAAATATACGGGGTCAATTAGAAGCATTGCAATCGTGATGTAGTACATACATGCCTTAAAGATTTTTGAAGAAGCATCTCCGATTTTATTCACAAGCAGAACAAGAATATACGCCGTTATAAAAGTTGCGATAGAACCTACAAGGCAGAATATACCCAACTGAATATCTGTCATCCTCTCAGCGTAAATATCAATCTGCATCCCCAAACCCATGATATTGATTTGTTTGAATGTTCCTGTTATAAGCGCATATATTAGATGCGCACCTTCATGAATAATGTAATATGCCAGAACTGCGGATAGCAATCCTACATATTGACGTGTTCGTTTATTCATATAATCTACCCCTTCAAAACTTATAACAAACCTCCAAATTGGAACTTGTCAATCGCATTCTTTTTGATAGTAAGCAAATTCCTTGTCCCGTTTCACTTCACGATAACCCAACTTTGTATAAAAAGCATTCGTTCTTAGATTCCAAAGAGGTGTATCAAGTTTAATTTTCTTGATGCCAGGATAGTAGGCTTCCACCATTTTCATCAAGGAAAGACCATACCCCTTCCGATGATGGACTGGGTCAATAAATATTCTGCCAATGTACAATGTTTCACCGTCTTTGTCCAAAAACAGAATTGCGCCACCAATGATTTCTTCATCTATGACCGCCTGTAGTAAATGTCCTTCATTTTTCATCTGAATGTGCCATGCAGTAGAATCATAATCAGGAGGTCTATCTGCTTGGGAGGCATCAACATAAATATCGCTATCAAACGCAGCCTTTGATATAGCCACGATTCTTTCAATATGTTTCAATTCTGCATTTTCTAATTTCATTAAAATCATATCCTTGTCAAATTGGAATTGTCTTACTTGTTGAAGTAAGAAGATTTTGCAAACTTGATAGTGTTGTGTTCGTAGGTCGCTTTCATTGTGTTTTCCTCCTCTATGCATTCATAATATGCTTAAATTTCCCGCTGATGGGATGCTGCTTTGGCGGCTCTTCCGAGAGGAATATCTCTATGTCCATGATACTGTAGACGGCAAAAAGCTCTCTTAGCGCCGCAGACGCTGCGGCAAAAGCCTCCGCTCTTGCAGTTCCCCCCATAGGGATCAGCCTTAACTCCACTCGATTGTGGTGATGTTTTACCACCTGAAATCTGTGCAGCAGGGGGACCTCTTTCAGCTTGGCATAAACAGCCAGCGGCGGTACACGGATTTCCTGCCCGGCTTCCGTGAAGCAAAGCACATCGTCGTTCCGTCCCTCTACTTCCAGCCAGGGAGAGGGGTTGCCGCAGGGACAAGGCTCCTTGTGCAAAACGATTCGGTCTGTCACCTCATAGCGGATCAGGGGTTGGGTGTAATTGCAGAGGTTGGTCAGCAGGTATTTATCTGCCAGTGTTCCTTCTGGCACCGGTTTCCCCTCGGAATCCACTGGCTCCACGATCACCCAGTCATCGTTGATATGCAGGTGCTGCTTGATGCATTCACAGGCAACGGTACCTCCCTCAGTGCAAGCATAGGAGGTTTGCACATAGCAGTGGAAGGCTTCGGAGAGTCGGTGCCGCAGCCCATCAGACAGGTATTCGCCGCCGGTCATGATGATGACAGGCGAGATGTGCAGCCGACTGCTTTTCTGCTCGTCAATGAGAAGCTCCAAATTGGAGGGATACCCACCCAGCATGGCGGGCTGAAACCGATTAAGCTGTGTCACGATCTGTTCTGTGGGATAAAGTGCGCTGGACAGGCCCAACTGACGCTTTTTCCACGGCATCATCAGGAGCTTTGAGCGTATCGTGCTGTTGCTCAGATAAAACCCGCCATCGGCATAAACGCCCATGGATTTTCCGCCTTTACGGATAAAGGAACGCAGATCCTCTTTTCGGGCATAGGAGCGACTGGCACTGACAGCACCCATCACATTGGAGACAGTCTTATCGCAGAGCATGACCAGTGGCTCGCCTGTGGAGCCGGAGGTAGTCACGACCATGTATTTTCTCTGCCACCTGCGGCCAATGTTGTCAGGGTTTTGCATAAAATCCTGAATTTGACTCAAGGTGACAGAGCGGTCCGTCACCCATTCGTCCCAATGATCCATAAGCTCCCGCTTGCTTACAGGGGGAAGCTCGGACAGAAGATAATCTTTCGGAAGACCACCGTACAGTCTCGCATAATAGGGGCTGTTTTCCCGCGCATATATCACCAGTGACCGAAACCGCTCTTGCTGTAGCACGGTGCGCTGCTCCGTGGTCATTTTTTCATATGTTTTGCAAAGCCGCAGGGCTTTCATCATACCAATATGCTTCATTCCGTTTGTCCGCCTTTCCGGTTGTATAATCAACCATCATTGTTCTATCTCGCTTTTCGGCTCTGAATAAGCAATGAACGCAAGAATTATAAGGACAATTCCCGAACCAATCATAATCCATTGTAAAGGAAATTTGTCCGCCATAGGTCCGAAGAGTAGCATACCGATTGGATAACAGCTTGAATACAAAGAACTCATAAGACCGAAGACACGTCCTTGCATTGTGCTTTCTGTTTCTTCTTGGAGCATAGTTGTTATCGTCGTTTGCGCCGCAGTCAATGCAATACCGTACAATCCCATTAAGACAAGATACAGATAAAAGAAAGAGCTAACGCCCATACCGATTGCCATTGCTCCAAACAAAAGTAAAGCAATAGCCAATGTCAATCTGCGGCTTTTGAAACCTCCCCAAACGCTCATAAGCAAACCGCCCAACATCATACCACCAAAGCCGACAAGCTCTACCGCTGTT
>JAFQDR010000226.1 GCA_017415945.1 Oscillospiraceae bacterium | reverse complement strand
GTATTCTGGTGGCAATCATCGGCTTTACGTTGACCTTCGGCGCTTTCGTCTATGACCATATGACGGTGTCGGTGGGCAGTGTTGACCGCGGACAGACCGAAGCTGCCTATGCGCTGGGTTATACCAAGAATAAAACCTTCTTCCGCATTATTTTCCCGCAGGCAATGAGCATTTTCCTGCCTTCTTACTGCGGGCAGGCGGTGGAACTGATTAAGGCTACGGCGGTTGTTGGCTATGTTGCGGTCAACGACCTGACCAAGATGGGCGATATCATTCGAAGCAATACATATGAGGCATTCTTCCCGCTGATCGCAACGGCTGTGATCTATTTCCTGCTGACCTGGATCCTTGCGTTGCTGTTGAAGCTTTTGAAGTTTCGCTTTGAACCGAAACGCCGCAGTAAGGAAGATATTCTGAAAGGAGTGAAAACAGCATGATCCGTATTGAACATTTGAGAAAAGAATATCCGACAGCAGTTCCGCTGAAGGATGTAAATGTGGAGATCCATAAAGGGGATGTTATTTCTGTCATCGGTCCTTCGGGTACGGGTAAATCAACGCTGATACGCTGCATCAATCTGCTCGATAAGCCGACCTCCGGAAAGATCTTCGTTGACGGCGAGGAAATTACAGCAAAAGACAGTGACGTAGCACGTATCCGTCGAAAAATGGGTATGGTGTTCCAGCATTTCAATCTGTTTCCTCATATGACGGTGATTGAGAACATCATGGCAGCTCCGATTGACCTGCTTGGTAAGAGCAGGCAGGAAGCGTATGACAAGGGGATCGAGTTGCTTCGCAAGGTAGGGCTTGCAGATAAAGCACTCAATTACCCCGATGTAATGTCCGGCGGGCAGAAACAGCGTGTTGCTATCGCGCGCACCCTTGCCATGGAGCCTGAAATCATTCTCTTTGACGAGCCCACCTCGGCGCTTGACCCTACGATGATAGGCGAAGTGCAGGCGGTCATCCGCTATCTTGCCAAGCAGGGTACGACAATGATTATTGTCACCCACGAGATGAAATTTGCCAGAGAGATCTGCAACCGCGTGTTCTATATGGATCAGGGCGGTGTGTATGAGGACGGCCCTCCGGAGCAGATTTTTGACAATCCGCAGAAAGAGCGGACGCGTCAGTTTATCCGCCATCTGAAGGTGCTGGAGTATTCCATCACATCGAAAGACTTCGACTTCATAGGTTTGAACACGCTGATAGAGGAATTTGGCAGAAAGCACCGTATTTCACAGCGTATAATATACAATATCCAGGCATATGTCGAGGAAATGTGTGTGCAGATTCTCCTTCCTCAGATTGACTCTCCGTTTGAAATGCTGATCACGATTGAGTATTCCGAAGATAAGGATGATGCAGACGTGGTGCTTCGATACAGCGGTACAGCATTTGATCCGACGAAGACGGACAATGAGCTCTCTCTGCTGCTTGCGAAAAAGGCTGCAGATAGCATTGCTTACAGCTTTGACCACGTGCAGGAATTGGGCAACAGAGTGGATGCAAAGATATGTTGATACGGTCAATGTTCCGCAAGGTCAATATCAAATATACAGCTTATGAATATAAAGTCGGTACTGCTTTTCCGGGAACAGAAGTGGATAAAACAAACAGCTTGTTTTTTACACAGATGTCACGCAGACAAAAAACGAACCTTCAGGGATTTATCATTTCCCAAACCGGGGCTCTTCGTGAAGAAGCTGCCGAAGCGGGAGTGAACGACTACTTTGTTCAGAATGTCACCGAGCAGCAGCCGAGGGACGCAATACAGTAAGTGAAAAAATATGGAGAATGCATCATGAAGATTGAAAGAATGTAAATGAAACTGCTTTTACCTTAAAGATCGTTGGCAGATCGGACATCTCTGATTTGAACATCTGATACGAAATGATTGCTAATGTAATGATTTTGTGCTATAATTTGTGATAGAGACAGCTTATAAAGGAGATGTGATAGTGGACAGCAGAAAAATGAAATTTCCTTATCCCAATAAATCAACAATGTTGATTGTCGGGATTCTTGCAGTGCTTTTTCTGGCAATGATTCTGTTGTGGCACGGCAATGCGACAAGCAATCAGGCACTTCCGGCTTTGATTGCACAGGTTTATTTTGAAGGTGAGTACCGTATTGGCGAAGGCGAATGGCACAGGATCGTGGAAGGGGAACATATTCCGTCTACAAAAGGAGATGTGACTCTGCGTGGAAATTTTCACATGCTGACACCTGATGGAGAATACGTTGGTATTTACAGATATGATATGCCTGTTGCATTCTACACAAACCATATCAATCTGACGTTTTACGAAGGGGAAAATGAGCCGTATGTTATTGATATGGAAAATCCTCTGTACGGAAAGTCTGCCTGCGGCGTGAGCTGGACTGCTCATACTTTTACCGATAGAGGAGAGAAACCTATTGAAATCCTGATTCATAATCCACATAGTTTTGGAAATGAAACTGCGATTGATGAAATGCTGTCCAACATTACTTTATGGTCAGGCATTGATTTTGAAAAGGAGATTCTTAACAGCGGTGAACTGCAGAGAGATATGGGTATAGTATTGATGCTTGTTGCAGCCGTATTCTTAGGAAGTGCGTTGTTCTCGAGCCTTATACACATACCAAACAGCAAAATTATCTGGCTGCTTGGCGCATTCGTTTTATTTGCGGGATTTTACTTTTCGTATAGTGCTGACGGGGTCAATTTCTGGAGTGAGTCAATCATTTCAAACACTACGATCTTAGGCATATCAATGATGTTTTACATGCTGTTCTTTTCTATCATCATTGTATATCTGCTGAAAACAACACAAAAGATCGGTAATATCACAGTGAGCCTTTTGGGGACAGCCAATGCTGTATTCTTTGTTTTGCCGATATTTACTGATATTTTCTTTTATGATACATGGCTTTGGTGGATCGCTGCTCAGCTTATTGCAAACACTGTGCTTGCGGCATGTCTGTTAAAGGAGTTTATAACCGTAAAGAAAAAAGAGCGTTTCATCTATATTGTATGTAATATTCCGCTGCTTGCTTTTGTCGGTGATGTGATCGGAACCTGGATCGGCATTTGGAAAGGCGGCGTAATTTCCAAATGCGTTTTCATCATTTTGTTTGCTGCATCAATAATCATGGTACTGAAGTATATTCCTCAGAATATCAATGCGGCATCAAAGGCAAAGGAACTTGAGGTGGAAAAGATCGTGCTGAACTCCAAACTTGCTGAAAGCAGGATCTCCACGATGATGAGCCAGATACGTCCGCATTTCATTTATAACACGCTTGGCAGCATAGAGCATCTCTGTAAATCAGATCCTCTGAAAGCAAAAGAACTGGTACACAACTTTGCCAAATATCTCAGAGGAAACTTTGGTGAACTGGACAACCCAAATCCAATTTTAATGACACAGGAAATGGAACATGTACGCTACTACATCAGTATTGAAAATGTACGTTTCCCGGACATGACATTCACGTTTGAAATGAATTCCGAGGACTTTATTATTCCGGCACTTACTGTACAGCCAATCGTGGAAAATGCAATCAAACATGGACTCATGAAGCTGACGAAAGGCGGAGTCGTTCATGTGAGGTCCTACGAAACCGACACCCATTACTGCATCTCGGTTACGGATAACGGCGCAGGCTTTGATACAAGTGTTTTGACAGATGACAGGGAGCATGTGGGAATCAGAAATATTCGCGAACGGTTAAAGGCGATGGTTAACGGAAAACTTGACATTGAAAGCACACCCGGAGTCGGAACAAAGGTTGTTATATCGATTCCCAAGGAGGTAGATTAAATGATTGCAGTAGCGGTTGATGATGAAGCGTTGATGCTCGGCGCATTGGTGTCGGCAATCGAAGCATCTCAAGATATTTCCGAGGTCGCACAATTTTCCGACTGTGAAGAGGCACTTGCATTTATAAAAAACAATCCTGCAGATATTGCTTTCTTGGATATCAATATGCGCGGTATGGGTGGACTTGCGCTTGCGGAAAAAATCATAGAATTACGCCCTAACTGCAAGATCGTATTCTGTACAGGATATGAAGAATACGCACTGCCTGCATTCAAGCTTCACGCCTCCGGGTATCTGATGAAACCGATTTCGGCTGATTATGTACAATTAGAAATCGACAATATCAAAGGTGTGCGCCAAAGGGAAAAGCTCCTTACGGTAAGCTGCTTCGGAAATTTTGAGGTTCATGCAAAAGATGAGAAACTGATGTTCAAGCGACTGAAAACGAAAGAGCTGTTTGCTTTCCTCGTAGACAGAAAGGGCGCATCAATGACGGCAAAGCAGATTTGTGCCGCTCTGTTTCCAGACGATACGGACGATACCAAAAATGCAGCGTATCTGCGCCAGCTTTTTATGGATCTGAAAAACACACTGAAATCTGTAGGAGCGGAGGCGGTTTTATGCCATGAAACTCCGTGTTACCGTGTCGATACAAGCCTTATCAAGTGCGATTATTTCAGCTATCTTGAAACCGGCAAGCCCGAATTTCACGGGGAATATATGACGCAGTACAGCTGGGCAGAGGAAACCTGCGCAATGCTTTGGTTTGACTGACATAAAATACGAGAAAAAAACGAGAACACTTAAAATGATACGCACCACCAAAAGGATAAATTGTTAGTGGTGAATATCAAATTGTGTTCTCGTCTTTTTTTAGTTAGCTGCCATCTTCATCATTCGCTTGTTCTTGTACATTTCGCAAAAACGTCTGAGAATTGCTTGTCCTTCTCAGAATCAAATTCTGAGAAACCTTTCGCAATACACACAGGAAACCTTATACTTTTTTGCTTTTGCCTGCGGATTTGTAACACTTTTGTAACGCTCCCTATGCTAAAATTTTCTTAGAGATTTTACGCGTTAATAAATTGAACTGTCAATATCATCGTGGGAAAAGGCTAAATAGAGTTGCTGTGTGATGGAAAATTTGCTCCCCCCAAAAAAGATTAAGGAACTCAAATTGAAAAGAGAGGAGTGCGTTGATGTGCTGCAGTACAGCCGCATTCACGCAAATCAAATATGACGTGGTTAATACTTACGCTGTCCAGCATCATTTTGTGGGGTATAACAGACATACTGTTAAAAAAATCTTCGAATTACAACGATCCCTTATCGCAATATAAGACCTTTGTTTGGATCGGAATTGTAATGGCTCCCGCAGGCATTATAATGGCGCTCTGTTCGGAGACCTTGCTTGATTCCATAATGATGGTCAAGGACAACCTTTACCTTATACCTCTGTGCGTTTTTTATGCTATAGCGCTGTTTTTTGGCCTGTTGGGGGTAAAGCATCTTGACGCATCGGTGGTATCTCCACTTGAAAATATAGATGGAGCAATGGCTGCGATCATACTATACTTCTTTTTCCTGTTTACAGGCCGCAGCCACATCACCGACAGCATTGGCGTGGTGGAGATGATTGCTACATTATCTATTGTTGTCGGTGTTGTTCTTCTCGGAATCCAGGAACAGACATTGTCGAAGCAGGAAGCGCATCTTTCGGAGGATAAAAAGAGACATCGCCTTGGTGCGTTGGCGCTGATTTTCCCCATTATATACAATCTTGTAGATGCGGTTTCTATGGTTGCAGTCGGTATTACGGTATCCGAAGAAACAGAGGTTGCCATTCCTGACATTGATTTCTTTATTTTTGAAAGCTTGGGATTTGTTGCAGTAGCCATTTGCATGTGGCTCTATATGCTGATAGCTAAGAAATACAAATACGATCCTTTTAAGAAAAAAGAATTGGTTCGTTGTGGCGCTGCCGCGGGCGAAACATTTGGAACGATGACATATATTTTCGCTGTAGCGGGCAATCCCATACTTACAGCTCCCATCACGTCCTCTTATTGTCTCGTGACCATTGTATTGGCGCGAATATTCTTAAAAGAGCGCCTAACAAAAAAGCAGTATCTGAGTTTGGCATTCTTGGTAATAGGTATTGCTTTGCTCG
>JAFQDR010000030.1 GCA_017415945.1 Oscillospiraceae bacterium | reverse complement strand
TGAAATGACAGCCATAAGCGAACTGAACCGCGTAGACGGATTCGATCCCTCCAAATTCATGCGCAAGCTGACCGAAGTGGATGAAAACGGCCAGCCGAGCGAGCGGATGTACCTTGAGGTGGCATACCGTAAGCTGTGGTTCCGCTTGAAGCATCCCGAGGGAGCCATCCGCAAATTCATCCTTGAAGTGAACGATCAGTTTGCTATCATGGAAGCGAGAGTATATCTCGACCGCAAAGATCCCGAGGAGAGCTATATCGCCAATGCGATTGTCAAGAGATACTTCCACCCGGAAGACAAGCTGGGCGACAAGTATCTGGAGATCGCAGAGACTGCTGCTGTTGGACGTGCTCTGGCTGATGCAGGCTTTGGTATCCAGTTCACCGACAGCTCGGAAAATCCCGAATCCGGTGTTGTGGACTCTCCCATCGGAGTGCCGTATGGCATGGGCGTCAATACCATCACCGGTGAGGTGATGCATACCCCTCAGACTCCGGCACCTGCCGCAGCGAATGCTGTTCCTAATAGTGTTTCTATGGCAGCACCGATACCGCAAGTTCAGCCTGTTCAAACGGCACCGCAAACGCAACCTGCACCTGCAGTACCTGCGTTTACTCCGGAAATGCCTGTTGAACAGATTCTGCCCATGATGACCATGCAGTTTGCTATCAATTATGAGGTTGACTGCGGTGTATTCAAGGGCAAAAAGCTTGGACAAGTAGCACAGGAAAAACCTCAGAGCCTTGAATGGTATGTGAACGCTTATAAGGGTAACAACAACATTCTGCGTGCGGCGGCGAAATATTTGCTTGACAAAGCATCTGCGTAAACTTGAGGGGAGGCTGCTATGAGTACAAACGGCAGTTATACTTTCAATTTCACCATCCTCGATGTGGCGGGCCTCCTGAATCTGGAGGTTCGTCACCGTGGGGGAAAAAGCATTGATGTAGATTGTCCTCTCTGCGGAAAGAAAGGCAAGATGAATCTGAACATGGAGAAAAACGTGTTCCGGTGCAATTACTGCAATGAATTCGGCGGCATGATTGCGCTGTACGGCAAGGTCATGAACACCGACAATTCGGCAGCTTACAGAGAAATCTGTGATGCACTGCAGATATCATCTTCACCTGCACCAAAACCGGCTCCTGCAGCAAAACCTATGGAACTGCCCAAGGAAACCGAGCTTGCTCCCGTGGAGGACAGAGATCAGACCTATCGCCTGATGTTTTCTATGATGACACTTTCAAAGACGCATAAGGAAAGCTTGATGGCACGGGGACTGAGCGAGATGGATATTTACCGTTTCGGGTACAAAAGCACACCTGCGTTTGGCTTTACCAAACTGACAGAATCTCTGATAAACCGCGGATGTCGTCTTGACGGTATTCCGGGTTTTTATCAGAAAGAAGGACGATGGCTTCCACGCTTCAACTCCAACTGCACCGGCATTGTCATTCCCGTTGTTTCGATTGACGGAAAAATTCAGGGCGCGCAAATACGCCTTGACCGACCGATCAACAATCGGAAGTACATATGGTTTTCCTCCTCTGAGAAGGACGGGGGAACCGGTGCAGGAAGTCCGACACATTTCATCGGTGATCCGGCTGACGAGGTTGTATATATCACAGAAGGCCCGCTGAAGGCTACTGTGGCGCATATACTCTCTGGTAAGACATTTGCTGCAGTGGCTGGTGTAAATCAATATGTTGCCCTGGAGGAGCTTCTGGAGAGGCTGAAAGCGAACGGGACAAAGACCATCGTAGAAACATACGATATGGATAAGCTCGAAAATCCCCATGTGGAGAACGGATGCCTGAAGTTGATCGAACTGTGTGTCAAGCATGGGTTTGAAGTCAAGCGGCTCAGGTGGGATCCGGCTTACAAAGGGATTGATGACTTATTGTACGCGAGAAAGAAAAATATTTGATGAAGGACCGGTGCGGCTGTTTGTGCTGCATCGGTTTCTTCTATTCAGAAAAGAGGTATCTATGAACACACAACTGGATTCAATCAAGAGTGAAGCACGAATGCTGCTCTACACGGACATTCACCTGACGGAATTTTCTCCGGTGGTTGTACAGCATCCGTTTACCACATCCGGCTTCGTAGGCATCAAGGAAGACGGCAGCGTGCGGATTTTGGACGTAGCTGAGAACGAATATGATCTGCATATATGGCGTGAATATGTCTGCGGTCTGATCGAAAAGTCGGAAACAGCGTATGATCTGTACATGCTGTTTACCGCACCGTATGCGTTGGCATTTCTGAAATATGCAAAACCGTATCTGTCAAAGCAGGATCTATCTAAGATTCTTGCATCTGCATGGACACAATCCGAGAACCCCAACCGGGATCCCAACGTGAAAAGATGGGAGCTTGTGACCATGTTTCAGGATGCGGATCCTGAAGTTCTGATGAATCCCGATGATTACGCGGTGTATCAGTCACTGCCGGATACGATCACGGTTTACCGTGGTGTGATCGGCACGGCGGAAGACAGCTATCTCGGGTTATCCTGGAGTTTGAATCAGGAGACAGCCGAATGGTTTGCCAAACGGTTCGGACACCGGGGATATGTGTATGAAGGCCAGATCGACAAGAAATATGTTTATGCTTATTTCAGCGGGCGGAATGAATCGGAGGTTGTGATTCGTCCGAAATATCTGCGTGGATTGAAAAAGCACAGAGTCTACGTAGGAAAGGATGAGGAAAAATGAGTTCAAGAGATTACAGTGTAAACGACTTCGGATATGTATTTAATGCGGAAATGATCGATCAGATCATTGAAAAGGTGAAACCGAAGAACATTCAACCTGGTGACACTTATGAAATGGCTGAAATTATGGGACTCCAGTACATAGGAGAATTCACCGGTGAGGCGATTCGTCTGGATGAACTGGGAGACGATGATTTCCGTGATGACGCATGGTCATATTCCGCGGATTCGATTTTCTATTTTCCGATTGGAGCATACAGTTCCTTGTTTAAGGCTGCTTATCAGTCGAAGGAAGAATTGGCTTTATGCATGAAAAGCAGTTACCGTATATGGCTTCCTGATGATCTGGACGAGATATATAACGGGATCCGCCATATTGTCGGTACATCATTTGGTTGATTAAGGAGAGAACCTGATATGGATAAGAATACTGATATGAATGGCCTTGAAATGGCTATGGACATCCGATTTAACCGCAAGCTGACAAAGGCTGACTATGTGGTACCCGGCGGATACGAAATGGTATTCGGCGGCAGAATCATATCTTTCGATTTTATGGATTATTACGGTTCAATCGACGATGATGATCCGACTATTCTTCACTGCGAAATGGAGCACCCGGATTTCAGTGCTTTTGAAGAGTTTCGTAATGTATCTTCCGAAGATCTCCGAAATGTCAGCGAGATTGTGGAGTGTTATGTTTATATCGGTGAAGAGTGTGATCCTGAACTGAAAGAAATCGAAATCATTGCCATTACATTCTGGCCCGCAGATGAAGATTCAGCCGACATCAGTGATGATGTTATTATGAAATACAAC
>JAFQDR010000225.1 GCA_017415945.1 Oscillospiraceae bacterium | reverse complement strand
TCACATCCCGATCATCGGAAAGGAAACAACATGAAACGATTCTTCCTCATACTTATGGCGGCACTGCTGCTGTCGTTGTGGGGCTGCAAGCAAGAGGAGGCTCCCGCGGTCACGCCTACTCCCACGCCTACTCCTCCTGTGACCGCTGCTCCCGTGGAACGGCCTACGCCTACTGTGGAGCCCACGGGCACGCCCGAGCCTACACCCACCGCGGAGCCCTCGACGAGCCCTGCCCCGACGGTTCAGGCGCCCTTGGCAACACCCGCGCTGGAGCTGAAGGATAACCAAACCCCATTCGGATAATGAGGTGATATGATGAAAACCACAAAACGATTGTTTGCTATGGTATTGGCATTGACTCTGCTGCTGTCTCTGCAGCTGCCCGCACTGGCTGCCCATCCCTTCTCCGATGTGGCGCATGACAGCTGGTATCGCACCGCTGTGGAGTTTGTCTATGAACGCAAGCTCATGAGCGGCACAAGCAGCACCGCATTCGGTCCCGATTCCAATATGACCCGCGCTATGCTGGTGACTGTGCTGTACAGCATGGAAGGTAAGCCCGCCGTCAGCGGTGAGCTGCCCTTCACGGATGTGGCACCCAATAGCTGGTACCGCGCTCCCGTGGCATGGGCCTACGCCAACGGCATCGTCAGCGGCACAAGCGCAGCCACATTCTCTCCCGACAATAACATCACCCGTGAGCAGATGGTAGCTATCTTCTCCAAGTACGCCAATTCCAAGGGCATGGAGACTCCCGCCGCTGCGGATATTGACAGCTATATAGATGCAAATACCGTTTCCGCTTATGCTGTGAAGGCTCTGAGCTGGGCGGTTGGCAACGGCATCATCAGCGGCACATCCGCCACCACCCTGTCTCCCGCAGGCAGCGCCACCCGTGCACAGTGCGCAGTGATCCTGTACCGCTTCGTAGAGTGGACGGAACAGGCCGGCGACATCCCGCAGGTGACACCCACACCTACCCCTACCCCTGCGCCTACACCTACACCGTCCCATAGACCCGGAAACAACCAGACACCCTTCGGCTGATACGCGGCACCCTGTCAATCATGGCAGGGTGCTTGCTTTTTTGTGGGAAAACAAATATAATGACTGTGTATCAATCCAAATCGGAGGTTGACCGAATGAAGCTGGATGAACTGGTTCACCGTCTGTGGAGACGTGTGGGGGATGGGGAGAGAGCCGCATTCCTTGCCGCGCTGATCGCAGGCTATGTGACTCATATATATGCCTTTACCAATCTGATCCCAAATTCCGATGGGCTCAGCCGTGTATATGACCTGCAGCAGATGACTGTGTCGGGACGTTGGTTCCTGCACTACGCCACTGCTCTGAATGATTTTACCCAGATGCCTGCCGTGATCGGGCTGCTGTCGGTACTGCTGATCGCTGCTGCGGCGGCACTGGCGGTGAATGTGCTGCGCATCAAGAGCCGTACGCTGGGGGCTATGACGGGGGCTGTTATGGCGGCGTTCCCCTCTATGGGCTTTACTTTTATGTATATGTTCACCGCCTCGGCCTACTGCCTTGCCATTTTTATGGCGGTGCTGTCCGTATGGATGGCGCTGCGGGGCAGAGGTGGCTTCGCGGCGGCGGTGGTGCTGCTGGCGCTGACCATGGGCACCTATCAAGTGTATGTGACTGTTGCCATCGGCTTGTCTGTGCTTGCTGTCATGCGACGTGTGCTGGAACGGGAAAACGGGTTCAAGGATTGCCTGCTGCTGGGACTGAAGCTCATGGCCTATTTGGCTCTGGGTGCGGTGCTGTACTATGTGATTTTGCAGGTGTTCCTGAAGATCAAGGATGTGGAGCTGCTGTCCTATCTGGGTATGGATGCGGCAAGCAGCGGCTATCCCTTCCGTGAGCTGCCTATGCTGATCGTGACCGCCTACAAGCAGGTGGTGAAGTTCTTCTTTGTCCCCGGTGCAACAAACGGCTTTGCAACGAGTTGGTTCGCTGTGCTGAATCTTGCTGCGGCGGTACTGGGTGCGGGGCTTACGTTCCTGTACCTCACCAAGGAAAAGCTGTGGAGCGAAATTTGGCGTGTGGTCACGGTGCTGGGGCTGCTGGCGATTTTCCCGCTGGCTATGAACTTCGGGCAGATCATTTCTCCCTATTCCGAGCCCACACCTTTGATGAAATATTCCCATGTTCTGGTGTATGCCATCGTATTCCTAATGGCTGACTTGGCGGATGACTGCGGTGTCCCGCGGGTGCGTGGGGGCGCAGTGGCGGCTTGGTGTGCGTTGCTTCTGCTGTTCAGCTTGAACACCAACAATCTGATGTACACCGCATCCGCCCAGTCCCATCGGGCGGCGGAGAGCTATTTTACCCGCTTAATGACTCGTGTGGAGTCCTGCGAGGGCTATGAGCAGGGGATGGAGGTGCTGTTTGTGGGAGCGATCCCCGATGAACAGGTGCGCTCCGCTGTGGAAAGCTATCATCGGGTGGATCACTATTCCGTGCCTGTGCATAACCTTGCGCACCTGAACAAGCATATATATTACTATCTCAACGACTGGCTGTCGGTTCCGGTTGCGGAGCCCGATGAAGCTGTGGTCATCGCTGTGGCGGACAGCGAGGAGTTTGCGGAGATGCCCCTGTATCCCATGGAAGGCAGTGTCCGTGTGATGGACGGCAGAGTGGTGGTCAAGCTCCGTGAGACCTACACCCCCAAGTCCGATTTTGAGATCGCTTACGAAAACAGAAGATAAAAAAATCCCGTTCCATCTCGGAACGGGATTTTTTTGTGTGCTTATCGGTAGCTGCCCCAGGGGAAGATACTGCCTTGGCTTTGCTGGGTATTCTGCTGTTCGGTCTCCTCAAAGGCGGAGGTGACCTTTTCGCCGATGGTCACTTCAACGGTGATGGATTCGCCGTTTCGGAATACCTTGAGAGTCAGTGTATCTCCGGGGGCACAGTCGCCAACGATGTCCACCAGCTCGGAGCTTGTGGTGATGTCGGTGCCGTTTGCTTCGGTGATGATGTCGTTACGCAGGAGACCTGCTTTTTCTGCGGGGCTGTCGGACTCTACCGCCTGTACGCTCGCCCCTGCGGGCAGGCCGTAGCTCTTGACCTCCTCGCTGACGCTTGCCACGGAGACCCCGATGTAGGGCTTGGCAACGATACCCTCTTCAATGATGGAAGCCACGATATCGCGAATGCTGTTCATGGGAATGGCGAAGCCGATGTTGTCGATGGAGGCTCCGCTGCCGGAGGAGGAGAACTTGGCGTTGGTAATGCCGACGACCTCACCGTAGGTGTTGAACAGGGCGCCGCCGCTGTTGCCGGAGTTGATGGCGCAGTCGGTTTGGATCAGGTCCATGCGGGTGCCGTTGGAGAAGGTCACCTCACGGTCCAGTGCGCTGACCACGCCCGAGGTCAGAGAGAAGGTCAGCTCACCCAGAGGATTGCCGATGGCTACTACGGTGTCACCTACGTTGATGGTGTCGGAGTCCCCCAAAACTACGGGAGTCAGACCGGTGGCATCGATTTTCAGCACCGCAATGTCGTTGGAGGCATCGTAGCCCACAATGACTGCGTCATAAGTGCTGCCGTCGTACATGGTGACGGTGACGGAGCTTGCACCGCTGATGACATGGTGATTGGTAAGGATGTAGCCGTCGTCGCTGAATATGAAGCCCGAGCCCGATGCGGGCTGAGTGGTCTGGAAGCCCCAGTAATTGGTGGTGACGGCGGTGGTGATGCCCACGGTGGAGTTTACGTTCTTGGCGTAGAGCTCCGCAAGGGTCAGCTCCTTGGAGGTGTCAATGTGATTGACGTTCAGCACGGAGGAGGGACGTTCACCCTCGGTGGTATTGGAAACGGTGGAGCCGCCACCCAGCAGGGACATGGCACCTGCACCAACCAGACCGCCCAGCAGAGAGCAGGTCACAGCCACCGCCACAAGTTTGCCACTGCCGATGCCACGGTCGGTCTTGCGAGGGGCGGGCGCAGGGTAAGGGGTGTATTCGTTGCTTGTGTCACGAGTGGGCTCGTAGGAATTGTTGTTGTCGTTATATGGATCGTACATGATCGGATCTCCTTCAATTAATTTTTATGAGTAGATTATAGTCTAAATTATACGGGTTTGTCTGAATGGATTCTGAAATTATGGTGAACATTTTGTGAATGTGTTTTTGTCTTGCATGGATACAGGAAAAATGATATGATACTTTGAGCAAAAAAACAAGCCCAAGAGGAATTTTATGGATAAAGAACAGGTTCAAGGCAGTTTGACCCATGGGCCGATCATGCAGGTGCTGATCAGCCTTGCACTGCCGATCATGGCATCGGCGTTTTTGTCAACTGCATACAGTATTACGGATATGGCGTGGATCGGGATGCTTGGCTCCAAGGCTGTGGCGGGGGTCGGCGTAGGCGGTATGTACGGATGGCTCAGCTCGGGCTTTGCGCTGCTGCCCCGCATGGGCGGCCAGGTTCGCATGGCCCAGGCCTTGGGCAGGGGAGACCGCAATATCGCGGAGCAATACGCGGCGGCATCCCTCCAGATGGTTACGGTGATGGGCCTGCTGTTTGGCGGGGTGTGCATCCTGTTTACGGAGCAGCTGGTGGGCTTTTTCAAGGTGGAAGACCCTGCGACCCTGCGCTATGCCCATGAATATCTCCGCATCGGCTGCGGTTTGATCGTGTTTCAGTATATTGGCTATGCCCTCACGGGATTATACACCGCTCAGGGGGATTCCAAAACACCTCTGAAGGCCAACTTCATCGGACTGATCCTGAATATGATTCTGGATCCCGTGCTGATTTTGGGGGTAGGCCCCTTCCCCCGCATGGAAGTGGTAGGTGCAGCCGTGGCAACGGTATTTTCGCAGATCGTATCCTGCGTGGTGCTGGTGGTTGGGATCCTACGCTGCAAAAAAGGCTGCAATCTTTTGCAGACCATGCCCATCGGAAGGCTGCAGGATGCCCATGTATACAAGGGGATTGCGGCCATCGGTGCTCCATCCTCCCTGCAGAGTATGCTGTACTGCGGTTTTTCCATGGTGCTGACCCGTATGGTCTCGGCTTTCGGGGATGCTGCCATTGCCGCACAGCGCGTGGGCGGTCAAATCGAATCCCTGTCCTGGAACACTGCCGACGGGTTCGCGGCAGCCATGAACGCCTTTGCCGCACAGAATTACGGTGCGGGCAATATGTCTCGGGTGAAGAAGGGCTATCGCATTGCGCTGCTGACCATGACGGCATGGGGCCTGCTGATTACGGCGCTGTTTGTGTTCCTGCCTGTGCAGCTTTCTTCTATCTTTTTCCATGAGGAAAATGTTATCCCCGTGATGGTGGATTATTTTATTATCGTAGGCTTCAGTGAGACCTTTATGTGCGTGGAGCTCATGGCCATCGGTGCCATTTCCGGCTTGGGCAATACCAAAATTTGCAGCACCATCAGCATTATCATCACGGGACTGCGGATTCCCTTGGCAATGATTTTGAGCAATACCTCGCTGGGACTCAACGGCATCTGGTGGGCGCTGACCCTCACCAGTATGGCAAAGGGTCTGGTATTCCACTGTGTATTCCATTATCAATGCAGAGTGTGTGAAACGGAACTGAAAAATCTGCAATATAAAAATGCGTGAGGTTTTTAGGCCTCACGCATTTTTCTTATGTTCGTTTTTTGTGTGGAATTGGTAAATGATGAATGCGGTCAGAATCACCAGTGTTGCCAGCAGGGCGGTGGCACCGTGGCGCATGGGCAGCAGATACTGCAGCTTCAGATAGGCGTGGTAGCCCAGCAGAGAGCCGAACTGCACCAACAGGGGAACTGCAAACAGCTTGGGGAACACCACCGCAAATGCCAGAGACAGCACATCGGCCACAAAGAAGTAGCGGTCGTGCATATGGGGCAGGATGAAGGGGATGCCCAAGCACAGCAGCAGAGCCGCAGCCAAAACAATTTCCTTGGTCAGCTGCTTCCGCTTCGCAAACAGCCACAGGAGAACGGCGATCATAAAGGCGAAGGCAAGAACCACGCCCATATTGGACCAAAACTCCACATCCATAGCGGATTCGTTGGGGAAGTAGGCGAACACGGAGGAGGAATTATAGTTCAGTCCGCTGCCGATGCTGCCTGTCTGGTTCAAATATAGGGTGACGGTGTCCCAGAAGGGGCGGCCCATGAGCACGGCGGGGAGTACGATGACCACATAGGCGGCGGGGAAAATCAAGCTGTGCCACAGCTTGAAGTGATTGCGGTACCACAGTACCGCAATGATGGGTAATAGAAACACTGCCTGCAGCTTTACGGCGAAGGAGGCGGCAAAGCAGATCATAGCGGGAATGGGACGGTCGGTGAGTGCAAGATACAGACCATAGATCCCGAAGGCTGCGTAAATGACATCGCACTGTCCCCAGACGCTGCCGTTGAGCACCACCGTGGGCAGGAACAGGATGCCGAAAAACGCAATCAGCAGACGGGGCTTGCTGTCTGTGTACAGGCTCACCAGCTTCATAACTGCGTAGGCGCACAGTACATCAAAGGCCACGGACAGCAGCTTAATGAGGTACAGCCAGTCGGAGGGATCAAAGTAGGAAAACAGAGCCAGGAAATACAGGTACGGTACGTTATAATTGCCAATGGAATACCGCAGTGCGTAAAATCCGCCGTTGTCTCTGAAAAATTGGATCCAGGGCTGCAGGAAGTCCCGATAGTCGTAGGTTTGGTGGTCAAAGAAATTCAGACGGAACAGCAGTGCCGAAAGTAGCAGTGCGGTGCAGACTACGGTGCGGGGAACGGAATCGAGCAGGTCTTCCTTGGACAGCAGCCAAAAAGCAGCCGCGAAGATCAGAAGTATGCCTGCGAGGGATATGATGCTCATGGGTAAATCTCCTCTCACGGAAATGGAAATAAAAAAATAAGCGGAGCCTCCAAAAAACCCCGCAGAAAATTCTAAAAATACGAAAAAATTCCTTGACAAATATTGTGCAAAAATGATAAAATGAAACGCTACATATCCTCGGAGTATCATCGTCATACCGAGGGGACTGTATGTGTATTTTAACATGATTGCAAGAAATTGCAATCCCTATTATTAAAAAGCTAACAACCCTACCGGGTGTTCGCAATATTTCCATAAAGGAGTGTAGGACTATGCCACATGATGTGTATTTCGGCAAAACACTGCGTAAGTCTTTTGCCCGCACACAGGAAATCATGGAAATGCCCAACTTGCTGGAAGTGCAGAAGAATTCTTACAAGTGGTTCTTGGAAGAAGGCCTGCAGGAAGTGTTCAATGACGTAGATTCCGTCACTGACTACTCCGGCAATTTGGAACTGAGCTTCGTTGGTTATTCTATGGACGAAAAGCCCAAGTACAGCGAAGCGGAATGCAAATCTCGCGATGCCACATACGCTGCACCTCTGAAGGTCAACGTACGTCTGCACAACAAGGAAACCGGTGAACTGAAGGAACAGGAAATCTTCATGGGTGACTTCCCCTTGATGACCGAAAGCGGTACCTTCATCATCAACGGTGCAGAACGTGTTATCGTTTCTCAGGTCGTAAGAAGCCCCGGTGCTTACTTCGACAAGAGAGTGGACAAGACCCAGACCGCATCCTACGGTGCGACTCTGATTCCCTACCACGGCGCTTGGCTGGAATTCGAAACCGATGCCAACAACATTTTCTATGTTCGTATCGACAAGAACCGCAAGCTGCCCGTTACCCTGCTGCTGAAGGCTATGGGTAAGTTCGACGAAGAAAAGTATGAAACCTGGCTGTCCTGCCTGTCCGGTACCGAACTGGGTGCTACCACCGATGAAGCACTGCGTGAGGTATTCATGGACGATGAATTGATCGTCAACACTCTGGAAAAGGATACCATCAAGACCAGAGAAGACGCTCTGTTGGAAATTTACAGAAAGCTGCGCCCCGGTGATCCCCCGACTGTTGACAGCTCCGAAGCTCTGCTGGAAGGTCTGTTCTTTGACCGCCGCCGTTATGAGCTGTCCAACGTTGGCCGCTATAAGTTCAACAAGAAGCTGGCTATCTCCACCCGTCTGACCGGTCAGAAGCTGGCTATGCCCGTTGCCGATCCCTTCACCGGCGAGATCGTTGCCGATGCAGGTGAGATCCTGACCCGCGACAGAGCGGAAGAACTGGAAGCTCTGGGCGTGATCGATGCGGTCATCGAGCTGCGTGACGGTTCTCCGGCTCGTGTGTTCTCCAACGGCATGGTGGATATCCGCCTGTTTGTAGACTGGTCCGATGAAGAGCTGGCAAAGCTGGGCGTGAAGGAACGTGTCCGCGGCATTGTCATGCGTCAGCTGGCTTCCCAGTTTGAAGGCGACGCACTGAAGCGCGCGGTTCGTGACAATATCGACATCCTGATCCCCAAGCACATCGTTGTTGACGACGTATTTGCCTGCGTCAACTATATGTGCGGTCTGGCACGCGGCATCGGCTCCGCCGATGACATTGACCATCTGGGCAACCGCCGCGTCAGAAGCGTTGGCGAGCTGCTGCAGAACCAGTTCCGTATCGGCTTCACCCGCATGGAACGTGTCATCCGCGAACGTATGACCCTGCAGGATCTGGACGTTGTGACTCCCCAGTCTCTCATCAACATCCGTCCCGTAACCGCTGCCATCAAGGAATTCTTCGGCAGCTCTCCTCTGTCTCAGTTCATGGACCAGACCAACCCTCTGTCCGAGCTGACCCACAAGCGCCGTCTGTCCGCTCTGGGCCCCGGCGGTCTGTCTCGTGAAAGAGCATCCTTCGACGTACGTGACGTTCACTACTCTCACTACGGTCGTATGTGCCCCATTGAAACTCCCGAAGGTCCCAACATCGGTCTGATCTCCTATCTGGCATCTTTCGCTCGCGTGAACGAATACGGCTTCCTGGTAACTCCCTACCGCAAGGTGGAAAAGGGTACCTGCCGTGTAACCGACGAGCTGGTATACATGACCGCTGACGTGGAAGACGATTACATCGTTGCACAGGCTTCCGAGCCCATCGATGAAAACGGCTATCTGATGAATCAGCGTGTAACCGCACGCCGCAGAGAAGAAATCGTTTCCGTTGACCGTGAGCTGGTCGACTTTATGGACGTTTCTCCCCGCATGATGATCTCCATTGCAACCGCAATGATCCCCTTCCTGGAAAACGACGACGCAAACCGTGCTCTGATGGGTGCGAACATGCAGCGTCAGGCAGTTCCTCTGATGGTCACCGAAGCTCCCATTGTTGCTACCGGCATCGAACACAAGTGCGCGGTTGACTCCAATGTAGTTGTTCTGGCAAAGGACGACGGCATTGTGGAACGTGTTTCCGGTACCGAAATCACCGTTCGCTACGACAACGTCGGCGAAGTTACCCATAATCTGGTGAAGTTTGTTCGCTCCAACCAGTCCACCTGCGTCAACCAGCACCCCATCGTCAGCGTTGGCGACCGTGTTCACAAGGGCGACGTCATTGCAGACGGCATGTCTACCTGCAACGGCGAGCTGTCTCTGGGCAAGAACATTCTGGTCGGCTTTATGACCTGGGAAGGCTACAACTACGAAGACGCGGTTCTGCTGAGCGAACGTATGGTCATGGACGACGTGTTCACCTCCATCCACATCGAAGAATTCGAATGCGATGCTCGTGACACTAAGCTGGGACCCGAAGAAATCACCCGCGATATTCCCGGTGTTGGCGAAGAAGCACTGAAGTATCTGGACGAACGCGGCATCATCTCCATCGGTGCTGAGGTTCGCAGCGGTGATATTCTGGTCGGTAAGGTCACCCCCAAGGGTGAAACCGACCTGACTCCCGAAGAACGCCTGCTGCGCGCCATCTTCGGTGAAAAGGCAAGAGAAGTTCGTGATACCTCTTTGAAGGTACCTCACGGCGAAACCGGCATCGTTGTTGACGTTAAGGTCTTCACCCGTGAAAACGGCGATGAAATGGGCCCCGGTGTCAACGAAGTTGTCCGCGTATATATCGCACAGAAGCGTAAGATTTCTGTTGGCGACAAGATGGCAGGTCGTCACGGCAACAAGGGTGTTGTATCCCGCATTATGCCCCGTGAAGACATGCCTTACCTGCCCGACGGCACTCCTCTGGACATCGTCCTGAACCCCCTGGGTGTTCCTTCCCGTATGAACATCGGTCAGGTTCTGGAAGTGCATCTGGGCTATGCAGCCCATGAGCTGGGCTGGAAGGTCGCAACTCCCACCTTCAACGGTGCAAACGAAGCTACCATCCGCCAGACACTGCTGCAGGCCGGCCTGCGTGAAGACGGCAAGAGTGAGCTGTACGACGGCAGAACCGGTGAAAAGTTCGACAACGACGTTACCGTTGGCTACGTTTACTTCCTGAAGCTCCACCATCTGGTTGACGATAAGATCCATGCCCGTTCCACCGGCCCC
>JAFQDR010000224.1 GCA_017415945.1 Oscillospiraceae bacterium | reverse complement strand
TCGGTTGTGCCGCTCGCGTCTTCCGCCGTGATCTTTTCACTGGTATAGGTAAACGTCACACCCGGATAATCGGGAGCATTTGTCTGATTTACAATATCCCAATCCATTTTATCGGGAGTCCGGAAATAATCCACCCATACGCGGATATTCGGAGCAGTCTCATTTTTGACAATACTGCTGTAATCGATCAGTTCATCATGCTCATCGTAGAAATACTGCCATACACGACTTCCGGCTTTATCATATTCCCAGGAATACAGCAGCATCTGATGTCCATTCAGGTAAGAATCGCTCTGTTTTTTTTCCGTGCCATCCGCATAATCCCAGACACGTTCCGCGCGGGCAATTTCTTTATTGTTGATTAAGATCACATCATAGGTTTGTTTCGGTACAAGTTCTCCGCTGAGATTGATCACTGCCTGATCAGGGCAAAGATAAATACCGTTTTCAGCAAGGGCTGCATCCTCGTAAACATGGCACTGCAGGAGTCGATAGCCGGATTCATCCTTGTTATGGTAGAATACCGCAAAACCCATGTCTGTCTTTTCGGGAGAAGGAACCTGCCAACCGTCAGCATATTCGGAGTCATCTGATTCAAAGCCAATAATGATATATCCCGATTTATCTGCATTGGTCCAGGTATGGAAACTGTCCACATCTCCGCCTACAGTTTGTGCGAGAGAACGGTCAAGGAAAGTTCCTGCTTGCCCAATACTCTCAAAAGTGCTTTCGAGCCGAAGCAGAAACTCAAGTGTAGTGTCATCCGACGCACCTTGTCCGCGCTCGCTCAGATCTTCCACGCCGATACCGAAGAGCGTGTCACCTTTCTTCGTTTTGAATGCCAGATAAAGCTGTGCTTCATATTCGGTTTCATTCATCCGCATAATGTAGGAATCGGTGATCTCACCGGGATTATAATGCCGCAGCCAGCCATCCTTGTAGGCGGTATAGTCGGCAAGCTCGGCTCTATTCAGCGTGTACGGTTCCATCTGACCGACGAAATCCCAGTTACCCTCCGTGTCACGCACATAGAGACAATAATCGGCTGTAATGCAGATACTTGGAGAATCATTGTCCACATGATCGTATTCTTCGGATGTGCGGTACAGGATTTCGTCAATCCGATACTCCGCACCGAGCAGCATCGTGTCACGGTTCATGGGATTGGTAATCAGACACACCGTCAGCACCACACAAACGATCACCGCAACAACAATCACCCATACGGCAGGCTTCTTCCACTTGGCTATATTCTTGATGCGGCCTTCCGTATTGCCTTCGCCGAACGCAAGCGGTGTTCCGGATATAATCCTACGTCCGGTGGCAAGGCTGATGAGGGATGCCGAATAGTCTACACGGATATCCTCACCAAGCTTACGAAGAACAGCTTCGTCACAGCTCATTTCCATATCTTTGCCGGAGAGGATAAAGGCGACCCACACCAGCGGATTGAACCAGTGCAGGCAAAGCGCGGCGAAGGACAGCAGCTTGATAATATGATCTCTGCGGCGGATGTGATGCTGCTCGTGAAGAATGATGTAGTCACGCTCTTTTTCGGTGAGTGAAGAAGGAAGATAGATCTTCGGGCGGATCAGACCCATCACAAAGGGTGAGTCGATATCATCCGCAATGAAAATGTTGTCTCGCAGTTTTACGGATGCCAGCAGTTTTCCGTGAAGTTGAATATAAGAAACAATGCTGTAGATAACCATGACCAGAACGCCGATCATCCAGATATAAGTGGCAAGTGATGTCGGTGCTTCCAGCGGATCTGCCACCAACTGTTCCTGTCCCTGCGGCAAAGCATTGTTGATTACATTGCTGATACCGGGCACCGGCAGAATAACCGAGGGGTACTCTGTATGCACGATATTCTCCGGCACATATTCAATCACACTGGTCATCGTACCGGATTCTGCAGTGGGGACATCAAAGAGATTATACAAGGAGAATCCGGATTCGATGGACACCGGAAACAGGAGCCGGAACAGGACGACACCCCACAGCGCATAGGAAATGACCTTGGGCGCTTTCCGGAGAAGCAGCCGCATCAGAATCACAAATACAATGGCGACGCCTGCTGTCAGGCTCATGTTCAATAGTTTCGGCATAAATGTGTACCAGGACATCGATTCACCCCCTCATGGAGTCAAGGATCTGTTTCATCTTCTCCACTTCTTCATCGGTGTACTTCTTCCGCTTACCGAATGCAACGAGAAAGGCAGGCAATGAGCCTTCAAAGGTATCCTCCACAAATTTCTCGCTCTGCATAGAGTAAAATTCTTCTTTGGAAACGAGTGAGGTTACGGTCTGCTTCACATTCTGGAAAAGCCCCCGCTGGCAAAGCCGCTTTAGAATTGTGTATGATGTTGACGGCTTCCAGCCAAGTTCAGCCTCAGCCATCTTTACAAGCTCCGGTGATGATAACGGTTCATTCGTCCAGATAATATCCGCAAAGCGGGATTCGATTTCTCCAAGTTTTATTTCAGGCATGGTATAGTCCTCCTTCAATCTACTGCCAGTCGATTATATATTCATTCTACTGTCAGTAGATTGTAATGTCAATAGCTTCACCTGAGAAGTTACAAAATATTCAAAATATTACATGGAATAAGAATTAACTGTTATGTTTACAGCACGGCTCACGATCTGCCAAATGTAATACATTGAAGCAATATCTTCAAAAAACGAAGAAAAATCATAATTTTTACTTATCAATAAATAATCCTCTTTAAGTGTTCACAGACATATGATATACTGTAAAAAAGTATATCAAGCTAATTGTGATGATCAGTTACAAAAGGCTCTGCAAATTACTCATCAATTGAAAAATGAAGAATAAGAGTTGTGTGAGTCAGCGAGAATCTGCCATATTGTACTCACATGAATGGATCTCATGGCAAAAGCTTAACATCCATTCGATTCTTAAAATCTTCGTGGTGCTTAGGTGCATATCGAAAATATTAAGGAAATCGTGGAGAATGATTCTACTGAATGAGACAGGGGGATGTTATGAATAATACAAAAAGTTATCTGTTTGCATTTGTTCTTGGTTTATTGACCATTATCATCTGTCTTGCTGTTGGCGATGGTTTTTTTGGCGTAGCCGGAACCCTTGGTGATTGTAAATACGATGAATACGGTGAATTGATTGAATATACCTTACATATCAAGGATCCTACAGGAAAAATCATCTTCCGGGGTGGACTTCTGCTTTTACCTGCGATTTTTGCATATCGGATTCGTCCGAGACATACATGGATCAATCTGCCGCTTTTTGTTCTGTCATGGTATGTTCTATCCGCTATTTTCGGCTCGCACGCAAACCATTATTATCTGGCTCATCCCGCAAGAGGTTTCATTAATTTATTTGAAGAACTTAATCCGTTCATGGTGGCAGTGTTTATGTGGCTGACACAGCTTTTTGTATTGCTCATTGTGAGCGTGATTATAAAACTGATACAAAAAGTAAAGACAGAAAGGAAATGACCTTATGAAATACGCAGCTGATTTTCGATATATTGCCCGCGAGGCTCTTCGCGGTAAATGGCTCGTTGCCGTACTGACTGCATTCGCGGCATCTCTGATCGGTGCGCAGATTGCATCCGGCGGAAGTAGAGGTGGTTCAAATAATGATGAAAACAACAGAATTAACCTGAACGAATATTTTTCGCCAGAAGTGCTGAATTTCTTCCGCATAGCTTTGACGGCACTGCTCATATATGCTGTTATCAGCATTATTATCACACTGATCATTGGCGGTGCAGGCAAGCTCGGATATGCACGGTTTAATCTGAATCTCGTGGACGGTAAGAAGGCACGGGTTGAAGATCTGTTTTCACAGTTCCATCGTCTCGGCGACGGTTTCGGGATGGTATTTCTTATGGGACTGTATGAATTTTTATGGTCACTGCTCTTTGTTATTCCCGGAATCATCAAATCCTTTAGTTATGCTATGACTCCTTACATTTTGTCTGAGCATCCCGAATACAATCCAAATTACGCAATTACGCTATCCCGTGAAATGATGAACGGTAATAAATTCCGCCTTTTCTGCTTGAATCTCAGCTTTATCGGCTGGTCGCTCCTGGCAGCTTTACCGGGAATTATCGCTGTCACAGCGGTGCTTGTTGGCAATTTCTTTTTTCTGCCGCTGATTCTCGTGACGATTGTGGGTGATCTATTTGTCGGAGCATACATGGAAGCGGCGAATGCGGCATTCTACCGAGAGGTTTCGGGAACAATACCGCAGGCGGAGATGATTTACGTTGAAAATGAATAATAAAAATTCTATCTTTCACCGCAAATATATTTTTATTATTGCCATCATCTTTGCCCTCACTGTAACGATCATCCTCGCCTTTGACAGCCGGCTTTTGATTCGCAGATACACGATTGATGCAGATGAAATTACGAGTACCATCCGCATTGCTCTTGTGACAGATCTGCACTCCTGTAAGTACGGTGAAGGTCAGAGGGAACTGATCGAAGCTGTCGCGGCGCAGAATCCCGATGTGGTATTCTTCGTGGGAGATATTTTCGATGATGTGCTTGAAGAGACCAATACGGAGCTGTTTCTGGCAGGGCTCGCGGATAAATATCCCTGCTATTACGTTACCGGAAATCATGAATATTATGGCGGTAAGTACAAGTTCGATAACCAGATGGCGATACTTAAAAAGTACGGTATCACCGTGCTGCCCGGCGAAGTGGTGACGCTGAAGGTGAATGGTGAGACGATCAATCTCTGCGGTGTGAATGATCCGGATGTATACATGGTCGAAACGGAATTTGAAGAGAATCCTGAAGAATACATACAGGCGCAGACAAACAAGGAAGCATCCTTTACGGAGCAGCTTGAATATATTTCCGAAGCTGCGTCCGATGCCAATTACACAATTCTTCTCTCCCATCGCCCGGAATATTACGAAATCTACATGGAATATGACTTTGATCTGGTGCTCTGCGGTCATGCCCACGGCGGACAGTGGCGGATACCGGGAATTTTGAACGGTCTGTACGCACCGCATCAGGGGATTTTTCCGAAATATGCAGGCGGACGGTATGATGCGGAGGACATGACGATGATTGTCAGCCGAGGACTGGCGAGAGAAACCACGTGGATTCCGCGAATTTTCAACCGACCGGAGCTTGTGGTAATTGATTTGGAGTAAAAGGAGGAGTCACCATGCTGAATACTCCATTCGGGCAGATCAGGATTTTTGCCGACGGGCATGAGATCGCCTATGGAGCTGTCCCATACGAATGTCAGGTGAAATCTGTCAAGCTGCATCCGCTGACAGGCAGTTACCGCATCACGGTTCCGGCATGGGCACATCATAAAATCCGCTGTGTCTTGATATGGACCTGCCCGTCCATTGATAATACAGGTTCATCGGGCGAACGGTACCGGGACGCGGAATTTATAAATGGAAGCACGATACTTACCATTGGTGCAGAGGACGATAATCCCGCATATGACACAGAACGTCACCCGGATGGAATGGAATATATCCTGCGTGAGAGGGTTGATTCTGTGACCTTCGGTGTCGCATGGGCGGATGATTATACAGACGGTGATCGGCGCACATGGCTGGCGGCAGATCCCGTATAAAGGAGGATTTCGATGAACACCTTCAGCATTACCGCAGACAACTTTGCGTGGATCACCGGCGCGGCGGATGATCCCGAGGACAAATGCCTCCACGGACACGTCACCGTGACGATCAGCAGAAATACCTTTGAAGCAGACGGAACTGTTTCCGCAACGGCGCTGTATCTTTTGAAATCGCTGACGGAGGACCACAGTCCTTCAGACCACGATCTTCAGCTGGTGCCGTGCTGCGGACATTTTTATATAGCAAATGATAATCTTACCGAGGTGACCATCCTCGGTTGTGATATCGGTCTTGACTGGACAATCAGGCATGACGGAAGAACTGTGCTTCTGACCGCTCCTGACGGAACGGAAGCTGCTGTTCCTTATTCGGATTATCTCTATAAGGTCTGCCGCTTTGCGGACAAGGTGGAACGGTATTACGATCAATGCTCTCCGAAGGTAATACGGGACGATGAATTTGAGCGGAACGGATATACCGCCTTCTGGAATGAGTGGTACAGACGGTACAACGAAGCGGAACTGACAGAATCCATCGCCACAGGACGTGAGATCGAGCTTCACTGCCGGGATAAGCATTACTTTATCAGCCGGTACAGCGATACGGAGTGGTACTTCTGGTGCGAGGAAACGAAGGAAAAGCAGATGTTTGCATCCGGCGAGGCGTTGTATCGGAATACGGCGATTGATGGCAAACGGCTCTGCGAGGAGCTGACGAATATGCGTATTGATGCGATTTTATGAGATTCATAAATGAAATCCTATCGTGCTGGATGGTATGGAATCAATATAACCCGAAAACTGTATTGGAGAGAACATGAAAAAAACGATCAAATTACCTTATTGGAATCATAATACTGCGTATTTCCCGTGGATTCTAAAACATCTTCCTGCAGGTGCACAGATACTTGATGTTGGCTGCGGTGATGGCACACTGGTATATTATCTATCCGATTCCGTAACAGAAGCTGTCGGATTGGACCCTTATGCGGCTTGTATAGAAGATTCAGTAAAAAAGTATGGCACTGTTGCCAACATACACTTTATTTGCAGCTCATTTGAAGAATTTGATGCAGAAGATCAGTACGATGTGATCATTTTTTCAGCATCTCTGCACCACATGAATATGACGGAAGCAATCCGTAAGGCTAAAATTCTTTTGCGCGAAAATGGTGTTTTGCTGATTGTCGGTCTGGCATCCCCGGCTGGACTGGCAGACTATATTCTGGAGGGAATCCGTTTACTGCCGAGTGCTATACTGTCGCGACTGCATCGGATGAAAACATCGGAAGAAATCGGTGTTCCCACTTCTTATGAAATGAGTTCCATGAAAGAAATTCGAAAAATCGTGAATGCGGAACTACCCGGTGCACATATCCGGTATGGTTTATATTATCGCTATTTGCTGAATTGGAGAAAAATGAGCAATGAAATTTTCAAAGATATAGAATCTACCCTCACCGGATTGATCGGTGACCTGAAACCCGCTCCCGCCGAGCCTGCAGAGAGCAAGCTGACGGAATCGGTCTACTTCGACTACTCCGAAAAAGATAACACCCACTTTCTTGCTTTGCTTACGGATGCACTCAAGAATGCCAAAACATTTGAAATCCACTGCTGGAACGAGGAAACCGAAGAAATCGCGTTGGCTCTCAAATACGGTAAACTGAACGAATCCGACTGGACATACGGCAAAATCATCACAGGCGAGATCACAGCGGAATTCACCGAAATGATTCTCGCGCAGCCCAAGCCAACCGATATCGAAGCTGCCAACAAAATGACACCGTTTTGGGGTATCTTTCTGGATGACACCTTCCAGAGCAGCCATTGGGGATGTGAAATCTATTACGGAGGCTGACCGGATGATATTAACACAGGAACCTATCGATAAAATTCTATATAACGGAATGGCTTCACATACTGCATTGGGACAGAAATTCATTCAGATTATCGATGATCGAATGGGTTTTCATATTGACGCGTGTTATCTTCAGACCGATTTGCAGATGCTGATTCCGTCGAACAAAACGATAGAAGCACTTGTCAGGGCACGACAGGTGAGATTTGCCAAGTGTACCCACCTTACAGTATGGTGTCACTCAGCTCAAATGGTCGGTAAGTCAGAGGAAATATACAAGGAGATGCTGTATTCGCTTTTCATCGAACTGCTTGACAGAGAACAGATAACACCGGAATATCCGCGGCAATATCTTCCCGAAGAAATGCGGTATTATGGATGGACAAATAAGTGAAAAGAGGAATGGGATACCGCAAAAATCCTGCAGCCTGACGGTGAAATCTGTGAACAGCATACTGTGGCTGTAGAATTCATAGATCATCTGGCGCTGTGGCATTATTTACAAAACTCACTGAAAACAGTGAATCGCTGTGAAGCTGTAACAAAAATCGGCGCGCGTGTTTTCTGCGGATATGACCAAAGTCGCAGAAATATGGCGTATTACATCATTTTGCCGGACTATGCTTTTGGCAATGCGGATAAGCGCGCACTTCTGCGGAATTTCACCACGTATGCATTGGAAAAGCTGAAGCCGTGCGACAAGTGGAATGCCATTAAAGAAACTTCTGTTGCTCCTGTAATCTGTAAATGGAATGACTTGAGTGAAGAGTTGAAATATTCCTTCGTGAAAGGATGAACTTTATGTACAAATGCAAATGCTGCGGTCACGAAACTCTGCCCGTGCCGCCGGAGGAAGCGGTTGCCTATATATGCCCGATATGCCGGTGGGAGAATGATGTGTTTACCGCTGATGATGACGAACCGAGTTATGAAAATCACGGTATTTCGCTGAACCGTGCCCGGAAGAATTACATCGCTCACGGAATCTGCGATCCCGGGCGGGAATGCAAGGATGACATTCATCTTTCGACGTTCGCGCCGATGGATAAGATGCTGGGCGACCATATGCCGTTTCTTGTATCGCTTGAGGAAAACGGTGACAACGAACTGCATATCATTCTGTCCGCCGCTGTGGTTGGAGAAAATACACCTGATATGGCAGACGGACTTAGCGCACCGGCTGCCGATGTGGTATCGAAGTACCGTCCCATTCTGCCGGGAAATAAGTCAATCGACATCCGCTTTGATAATTATATTATGTATCAGGTGCGTAATGAATCCTATGCCTCTCCCGACCGAACCGAAGTGAAGTATGGAAAATATCTGTGCATCTGCGCGGAATCGAAGCTGATTGACTATCTTGATGCTGTTACCGGTGTACAGCGGTGTGATGACGGCAGCATCTATCCGGGACCGTGGCGGCATTACGGAATCCGCACGCAGAATCAGATCATCGACGTAGTTTCCCACTTTGAGCCGATGGTTACAGTAACCGAAAATGAATCAGGAGAATCAAAATGACATATACCGAATTCAAGAAACTGAAAATAGATACATCTCCCATTGGCTGGGAACCGCCAAGCAAGAACGATATTGCCTATCTCTGCACACCAAAGGGTGCAAAGATCATCGGTCGTGCCGGTGTTGACGGTATCCATTACTGCACCGTCCGTTCGCTGGGCGAAACTGTCTTTGCTGTCAGCCCCATGAATCTGCCGGGACAGTATGTACATCCCATCGCGAGGAACATGGAAGATCTTCTCCGGCTTCTGCTTGCCTGCCTTGATATGAACCTTATTGAACAGGCATGGGCTTGGGATGAAGAACAGCTCACAGAGCAGATTGAGGAAGTGCGGAACAGCGAATACTTCGATCCTGCGCCGCTGAATGCGATTCGGGAAAAATGCGGACTGAAACCGATGGAGAAGCCCTTTGAATATCTGTACCGACTGCAACGGTCGTTTAACTACGGCAGTATTCCGTTCACGAAAGAGTATTACGATACCATAGAAGAATCAACCGAATGGACACCTCCCACATGGAAAGTAACCATGGACGGTGATTTCTTCCCGGAACGCGGTAAGGGCGGAAAAGAAATTCCGCTGAATAAATCTTTCAAATGGGGCGGCGAGACATGGCACATACCGTCAGCCTATCTCTGCTCAGGCGGTGTGGTGGTAGATTTCTTCGCTGAGGTGGATACGGAAAAGTTTTTGGCATTCCGTAAAGAATCGGAAGATGCTTTCAGTCGTGGACGTTCCTCTGCGGAAGACGAGGAGCAGTTCCATCGCATGAACCCGAGCAGTATCAATTTCCGTCCGAGCATTGTTGTGAACGGCACAGAGTTGCCGAACAAAAGCGGTCATGGCGATGCATGGTATCCGGAATCCTGCCGCGATGAGGGAACAGAGGAAGATGCTCGGGCAAAATATCTGGTGGAGCGCTACGGCTTTGATTTCACCCGCATCTGGATTATACGCCGCTGTACCTTCCCGAGTGAGGCAAAGATTGAGAAAATCGCTTCTCTCAGCCTGAAAATGGTGCGCAGTCCCGAAACTTTCTCCGGTATTCATTTTACTGCCCCCAAGGTGGGCAATACATTCGATTTTACCCATCCTGTACATGGTACCGAGCATACACTATCCGTTGTGGAGTATGAAGCGGATGAAATAGATCAGAGCAAATTTGCGTCCGACGAGTGGATCTTCCCGACTCATATGACGGCGATGAAATATGCGGTATCGCCCGATCTGCCGAGAGAAGAAGTCAGCGTGCGGGATTGTCGGGGCGGTGATAGTCCCCGCCGGAAAACACCTGATCCGAACGGTGGGCATATGTTTGCTTCCGCTGTCGGCATGATCCGTTCTACAGACGGTCCGACAGCTGTTACAGTCGGAGTACCGCAGGCTCCCGAAGTGCACACAGCTTGTTCCGGGCTGTATTTTGAAAAGCAGGATTTTATTGAGTGGCGTATGAGCTTCCGCGTGAAAACAGTAGAGGACTTGGACGTTGAGATTTTATAAGGAGAAAATCACATGAGCGATAACCAACTGAAAATCAACTGGAAAAACATCTTGATTGGCGGAATGGCGGCGCTTCTGATTTTTGCCATCATTACAAATGCAAATCAGGCAAATGAGATAAAGCAGCTGAATAACCGCATCAACAATCTGAACTCGGAACTCAACATGGTACGCGGTAATGTCAGCGCCATCTATGATAATGTAGATGAGCAGCTGAAAAAGCAGGCGAGTCTTCTCACCAGTACAGAACACACTTTTGGCAATCCGGATGCGGATAAGCATACCATTGATGTTGAAATTAAAGTTGTTCCGAAGACGGTAACGTACAATATGGCTTTATCCGTTAAAATCGGTGATTCTGTTGCTGATTTCACCCGATCCGGCAATGAATTTACAGCTGTAGTGCCGGTGGCAATGTTCATGGACTATGAAACCCGCCCTACGCTGTATATTGAGACAGAAGCAGGTACACAGACGGAAGTGCTTGAGGATATTCGGGTAGCATATCTTTATGACCGTTACCTTCCCACACTGCACAGCTATATTCCAAGTAACACCGATTTCAAAAAGGGAAAGGTTGAGATACGCAGCCATCTTGAAATTTCCGCCAAGCCTACAGAATACAGCGGAAACATTGGTTTCAGCAAATATGAGCTTGTTACGGTAGTCAATGATAAGGAAATCGAACGGGAAGACATTTCGTCAAAAGTTGAAAATGGCAGCTATGACGGTCAATTCAATAAAACAATAGATGCCCGCATAAGCGATAAAGTGGTAATCTATGTTGAAGCCGCAGACACACTGGGCTACACCCATAAGACCATTGCCTACTCATGGTACGAGAGTGAAAATGGCGCTGTGGCGGAAGCTATGTATGATGGAGATTTTATTTACGATAAAGATGGAAACTTACTGAATGGGAGATAGCAGTATGGCAAGCAGAATGAAAGGTATGCTTGTTTCACTTTTGCTGGGTATTGCAATCTTTGTGTGATCCTCGGCGGATATTTTGCTTTGCGCGGAGTCATTGATTTTAGCGGTGTGACCTCCAGCCTGACCTCCGGTATGGGTAGCACGGCAGACAACTTTATCTGGGTTGCGATCTATATTTCCATCATGAATTCTTTCCCTGAAGAATTCTTCTTCCGCGGCTTCGGATTCATCACGCCGAAAAAATATGTGAATGTGAAGTTTACCTGCATTTTTTAGTCCGGTACTGTTCGCCATCTACCATGTGGGAATGCTGTTTGCAATGTTCCGTCCGGCGGTGCTGGTACTGCTGATGTTCGGGCTGATCGTTGGTGGGATCACATTCAATGCGCTGAACGGACTGTCCATACATGTTCCGAAGGGCGCAATCTGCGGCTTCATCGGAAAGAATGCCAGTGGAGCAAATGAGCGGCAGGATTACAGCAGGATACCGGGAAACAAAACTGACAGTATCGATCATATTCTGACAGATATGAAAATCAGAGCAGCATATTAACTTGATAAAAGACATTGCTTTGCCATCGGTAATGTCTTTTTTTGTTCAGGGATTTTTCATAATGTTATGTAATAATATTTTAAACTTTCAAAAGCAGTGAACCTTTCCATGTTCCCGATTGTATATGGCAGTGAAAGGAGGCGCAGAGACTTGATCGATCAATACATACCAAAATACGGTAAGCGGCTGTATGGGCTATGCCGGACGCTCTGCGCCAATGTTCATGATGCAGACGATCTCTATCAGGAAACATGGCTGAAGGTGCTTCGGTACATCAACAGATATGATCCGGAACGTGAATTTGAAGGCTGGCTGACAACGATCTGTGTCAACATCTACCGAAATTCGTGGAAACGAATGCTCCGAAATCCGGTGTGGGATAACTTTACGGCGGCGGAAGATAAAGAAATTATCATGGAGAACATAGCAGCAGAAGAACCGCCGGATTATTCCGACCTTCATGCTGCAATCAACCGACTGCCCCAAAAACTGAGAATGACGGTGATCCTGTTCTATTTCCGGGATATGGACATCACCGAAACGGCGGCGGTACTGAAGGTTCCGGAAGGAACGATAAAATCCAGACTCAGCAAAGCAAGAAAACTTCTGAAGGAGGTGCTGACAAGTGAAACAGATCTACAATTTTGAAAAAAATAATCCCCCATGTCTGAACGAACGGTATCTCCGGAAGGAAGCAGAGCGCCGAAAACTGCAGCGGCAGACGATTCTTTTGACGATAGCATCCGTTCTCTCGCAGATGGTTGTTCTGCTGTTCGGCATTCTGATGTGGCAGATTCAGCCTGTGATGACTTTAACTTGTATCCTGTATGTACTGACCGCAGCACTTTCCAGCAGTGTAATAGTGATTGTATTTACGAAAAAAAGGAGGTCTATAGCATGAATATTCTTGGATTATTTATATTTCTCATTGTACTGTTGATTGGTTTGCTTGTTCCCATTCTGATCGGTGTATACGTCTACCGTGACGCAAACCGCCGTGGAATGAATGCTTTGATGTGGACACTGATCGCTCTCCTTGCTCCTTCAATGTTGGGGTTTATCATCTACCTGCTGGTGCGCAGCAGCTATTCCGACCTGGAATGTCCGAAATGCGGAACGGCGATCAAGGAAGCATATGTTCTCTGCCCCAAATGCGGTGCCAAGCTGCGTCCGTTCTGCCCGAACTGCTCCGCTCCTGTTGAACCGGACTGGAAAGTGTGCCCGAGATGTGCAGCATCTTTGGAGGAAATCAGCCGGGATGTCGTCGTTCCGGTGCAAAAAAAGGACAAATCCCTTGGTGTTATCCTGCTGCTTTTGATTCTGATTCCGGTCATTCTGATTATTGCATTTGTCGGGTTGTTTACCTTTCAGATGGCTGGCACAATCGGACCTACGGGTGGCACCTCCATCTATGCCGTAAATCCGGATGCATATATTGCAGAATTGCAGAATGATGAAATTGCCGCATGGTATCAGAACTGTAACAATAATCGCGTGCATATCCTGTCCTATAGCAATGAAAGCGAGGATTCTGTCTATTACCTCATATATCTGCCCGGGCTCCGCGACACGAGGGAGATTGACTTTGACAACAACGAAGGCTTCTTCCGGAATATTCTGGAGATTGAATACGATGTGGAAGGCAGAAATACCGGAGAGTATCTGATTCTTGCTGTCTGCACTGGGAACGATAAGGAGAAAAAACTGCAGATCACCTGTGATGACAAGAAGATGGACTGTGTAACTGAGAGTACAATTACGGAAATCATCATTCCTGAGAATGCTGAGCTGATCGCTGCAGAACACTATTCCGGTGGTGGCAGCAATGGCGCAGTGTATGTCCGTCAAGAAGAAGTTCCTGCATAAGTTGCGGGAGAATAATTGAATCCAAAAGGTATCGCAGAAATGCGGTGCCTTTCTCTATGGACATGAACGCCAAGTAAACTTTGCGCGCTTATCTTGACAAGTTTACTTGGCGATGATATAATATTGACAAGAATACTTGGCATGAGGTGGATAATGAAGAAGGAAGACATTCTTGAAATGAGCCGGAAAGAAAACAAAAACCGGGATCTCGCAGAGCTTGATGTGATGGCACAGGCAGGCAGTATCGCAGGACGTGTAGGGGCTTGTGTTTGCGTTCTGCTTTCTGTCATTTTTCTCAGATTTACAAAAACGATGTTATGCAGTCCGTGGATCATTTACTTTAGCATACTCGGCACAACCTATCTTGTGAAGTATAGTAAGATCAGAAGAAAATCCGATCTGTTTCTGTCTGTTCTGTTTTTTGCCATGGGTATGCTTGCTCTGGGCGGTTTCATTCTTCGGCTGATGGAGGCGATAGGATGAACGAGGAACTGAAACTGAAGAATCATCTGAAAGAGGCACGCAGCGAAAAAGGTCTGTCCCAGCAGCAGCTTGCAGAGATGGTAGGCGTGTCCCGGAATACGATCAGCTCCATCGAAACGG
>JAFQDR010000223.1 GCA_017415945.1 Oscillospiraceae bacterium | reverse complement strand
TTGCCTTTGACCTAAAGGGGCCAACCTTCCGCCATTTGAAATACGATGGATACAAGGCCCAACGTAAAGGGATGCCCGAGGAACTTGCGGCACAAATGCCCGTTCTGAAGGAACTGCTGGACACTATGGGGATCCGCAGATATGAGTGCCAAGGCTACGAAGCGGATGATATTATGGGAACAGCAGGGCGAATTTGCGAGGAGCTTGGCTGGCAGTGCGATATTGTAACAGGTGATAAGGATTCCTTCCAGCTAATTACCGACACCAATCATGTGATCCACATTAAGTCACGTATGGGACAGACGGAAACGACAGAGTATTCCCCCACGGTGTTTCGGGAAGAATACGGTTTTGAACCACCCTATATTGTTGACCTAAAGGCTCTCATGGGGGACAGCTCCGACAATATCCCCGGGGTTCCCGGGATCGGTGAAAAGACTGCATTGAGCATGATTCGCAGCTTTGGCAGTCTGTCGGGGGTTTATGAAAATATCGATTCTTTTCAAATTAAGGATGGTATGCGCAAGAAGCTGATTGCGGGGGAGGACTCCGCAAAGCTATCTTATGAATTGGCAACCATCGTAAAAGATGTTCCTCTGGATATTCGTCCCGATGAGTGTGCTTGGAACGGCTTCGGCGGAGACGGTTTGTATGATTTGCTTATGCGCTTGGGCTTCCGTAAATTCATTGAACGCTGGAATCTGAGCCCTTCCGAGGAAATGGTACATCAGCAGGAGCAGTTTACGGGAACCGTAGAGTCCATGTATTTGCGAAGTGCGGAGGATGTGCTGTCCGCTTTGCCTGTTTTGCGTGAGCATGGCTGCTATATCTGGACGGAAGCAAGCTTTGATTTGGTGGTTTTCCATGTAGACTGTGGTGAAGCTGCCGTTGGGATTATTTTAGAAAGAAATCAATTTGACGGTGATTACCGTACAGCGCTTACCCAATTGTTTGGCAGTGACATTGAAAAGCACGGTCATCACATCAAAGATATTCAACGTGAGCTGATAGGCTATGGGATCGAACCGAGAAACTGGGTGTTTGACACCGCACTTGCCGCGTACCTGTTGGATGCCACGGCAAGCAGTTATGATTTGGTTGGTTTGTGTACCAAGTATTGCGGATTCGAGCTGCACGCACATGCTCGTGAACAGGATCAGCTGAGTCTGCTGACCGATGGCATTGACGCTGTTACGGAAGCCCTTGAGAATGCTGCTGCAATCGCCTGTCTGGAGGAAGTGTTCACAGGAAGGCTTGCGGAATTCGGCATGGAACAGCTGTATTACGAGATTGAGCTTCCGTTGTGCGCGGTTTTGGCAGAGATGGAATCCGTGGGTATTTTAATTGACCGCGAAGCCCTGCAGCAATACGGTGAGGGCCTTGCGGATGGTATTGAAATTTTGCAGAATGAGATCCACGCCATGGCAGGAGAACCTTTCAATATCAACTCTCCCAAGCAGCTTGGTGTGGTTCTGTTTGAAAAGCTTGGACTTCCCGCGGGAAAGAAGACCAAAACAGGTTGGAGCACAAATGCGGATGTATTGGATAAGCTTCGAGGGAAGCATCCCATTATCCAGCATATTTTAGATTATCGCACTTTAACCAAGCTGAAGTCCACCTATGCGGATGGTCTTCTGAAGGTGATTGCCGATGACGGTCGTATCCATTCCAATTTCACCATGACGGTTACTGCTACAGGGCGTCTTTCTTCCGTTGAGCCCAATTTGCAGAATATTCCTGTACGCAAGGAGCAGGGCCATGCCATTCGAAAAATGTTTGTTGCTGCACCCGGTAAGATACTTGTGGATGCGGACTATAGTCAAATCGAGCTGCGTCTTCTGGCGCATATTGCAGAAGATGAGACTATGCGAAATGCCTTCCGTAATGGGGAGGATATTCATGCGGTGACTGCCTCTCAGGTGTTCGGTGTTTCTTTGGATGAAGTGACACCCACTATGCGCTCCTCTGCCAAAGCGGTTAATTTCGGCATTGTGTACGGGATGTCTGCCTTCTCTCTGGCGCAGGACATTGGTGTATATCAGAATGAGGCGCAGGATTATATCAATGCGTATTTTGACAAATACAGCGGTGTGCAAAGCTATATGTCCCGCGTGATCGAAGAAGGCAAGACTCTTGGCTATGTTTCTACGGTATACGGGAGAAGAAGATATATGCCCGAGTTAAAGGTATCCAACTTCAATGTACGCAGTGCGGGAGAACGCATGGCGCGGAATATGCCCATACAGGGTACTGCCGCGGACATTATGAAGCTTGCCATGGTCAATGTGCATCGTCGTCTAAAAAAAGAGGGTCTGTCTGCAAAGCTGATTTTGCAGGTTCATGACGAGCTGATCGTGGAGTGTCCCGAAGCGGAAGCGGATACTGTATGTGAAATCCTGTGTTATGAGATGGAACGGGCTGCGGAGCTTTCCGTACCGCTGACTGTGGATGCTCATATTGGCAGAAACTGGATGGAGGCGAAGGGATGAACTATGTGATTGCAAATGCTGACTACAGCCACATAAACGGTATTCATGCCATTGAGACGGAGTGCTTCTCAGAGCCTTGGAGCGAAGAAGCTATTATTTCTCAGCTGATTGGAGAAAATCATGTGTTTCTGGTTGCGCTGGATGGCGAAAGTGTGGTAGGGTATGTTGGAATGATGTATGTTCTGGATGAAGGATATATTTCCAATGTGGCGGTGACATCCGCATACCGCAGACAGAGAATTGCGGATGCATTGATCGATGAACTGATGGTGCGGGCTGCGGAGTTGGAGTTGGTTTTCGTGACTTTGGAGGTCAGAGAATCCAACGAACCTGCAAAGGCGTTGTATGCAAAGCACGGCTTCAAGGAAGTCGGTCTCAGAAAGGGCTACTATACAAAGCCCAAGGAAAATGCAGTCTTGATGACTGCGTACTTAAAAGGTGATGAAGTATGATTATTATGGCTGTGGAATCCTCTTGTGACGAAACCGCTGTTGCGCTTGTGGAAGACGGCAGAAAGGTTTTGTCCGATAAAATAATCTCTCAGGTGGATCTTCATAAGATTTACGGTGGGGTCGTGCCCGAGATCGCTTCCCGCTCCCATGCGGAGGTAATCAGTATGCTGGCACAGCAGGCAATCGAAGAAGCGGGTATTGCACGGAGTGATATTGATGCTGTGGCTGTTACTTACGCCCCGGGGCTGATCGGCGCGCTGCTGGTTGGGGTCAATTTTGCGAAATCCGTAGCGATGGCTTTGGATATTCCCCTGATTCCCGTGCATCATATTCGGGGCCACATTGCAGCCAATTATCTGGCGTTCCCCGAACTGGAGCCTCCGTTCCTTGCGTTGGCGGTATCCGGGGGCAATTCTTTGATTATCGACGTGCAAGGGTATACAGATATGAAGATCGTTGGCGCTACCCGTGACGATGCGGCAGGGGAGTGCTTTGACAAAACCGCCCGTGTGCTTGGACTTGGGTACCCCGGCGGTAAGCCCATTGACGATCTTTCCAAGAGCGGCGATGACACCAAATATAAGCTGCCTCTTGCCCACGTTTCTGACAGTCCCTTCGATATGAGCTTCTCCGGTTTAAAAACCTCCGTGATCAATCTGGTGCATCAGGCGAAGCAGAAGGGAGAGGCGCTGGATGAGCCTTCTCTTGCAGCCTCCTTCTGTAAGGCGGTCAGTGACAGTCTTGTGCCCAGAAGCATCGAAGCGGCCAAAGCCTTCGGACACAGCAAAATCGTTGTCGCGGGTGGCGTAGCTGCCAATTCCCGCATCAGACGTGACTTTGAGAATGCCTGTGAAAAAGCGGGTCTGGAACTGTTTTTCCCGCCACTCAAGCTGTGCGGTGACAACGGCGCCATGATCGGGGCACAGGGATACTATGAATATCTCAGCGGCAACACCACAGGGTTTGATCTGAACGCTTATGCCAATATGAGTATTTGAGAGGAGTGTGCATTGTGCACGCCGGACATAGAGAAAGAATGAAGCAGCGATTTCGGGAAACAGGACTGAAGGGCTTTGATGATGTGAATGTGCTGGAATTGATGCTGTTTTATGTCATTCCCAGACAGGACACCAATCCTATCGCTCATGCACTGATCAATCATTTTGGGAGTTTGCAGGATGTTATTGATGCTCCGTATGAAGAGCTGCTGAAGGTGAAGGGCGTAGGGGAGAATACAGCGACTTTTTTACAACTGATTCCCGCAGTTTGCAAACGTTATACCCGAGACAAGCAGAGGAGAAAGGCCGCATATACATCCCTGCAGGATATGGCGGATTTTGTCATCCCGTTGTTCTCCTTCGACATGGAAGAAACGCTGTTTATGATTTGTTTGGATGCGGGAAATCACATTACATACTGCGAGCCCATTTCCCATGGGAATCTGGATTCTATTATGATCGAGCCAAGGGATGTGGTGCAGAAGGCCATGAATCGTCGAGCGACCCGTGTTGTGCTTGCCCATAACCATCCAAGCGGAATCCCGTCTCCTTCGCTGTCGGATGTTTCCTTGACGCAAACGCTAAAGGAAGCACTGCGGCTGTTTAATATCGAGCTTATGGATCATTTCATCGTTGCAGAGGAAACTTGCGTATCCATGAGAAAACATGGATGTATATAAGAAAAATGACAGACCTGATTATCGGTCTGTCATTTTGTTATTTTGTTGTGAGCTTACGGAAGATGGCAGGCACACCGTACATTACGATGATAATGGCAAGAATAATTACGGGAAACCCGATCCAGTGATATCCGAATAGCTGCTCAAAAATGTACAGGGGGTTTCCCGGGTCTGCGTACATAAGGAACATAAAGTTTTCCTCAAACAAAATGTTGATTATCAGCGCAATCACACCGAAGACGGTCAATAGCCCGAGACATTTCGGGAGAGCTTTGATAGTGGGCTGAATATCACCGTTCACAAGCAGGACAACGGGATAGGCCACCAGTAATGTATGTACAGTGAAGGAGTGCAGGTGCATGAAATTGGCAAGGGGGAGCGCTGCCCAGCTGGGGAACAGCAAAGCTGCCAGTGCACCGGGGATGCATACGATATACAGGAAGTTATCCAATGTTTTGTTGGGGCGAAAGCAGTGATAGGCGATGATGAAAATATTGATGCTGCAAAGATGGAAGGGGAGATATTCCAGTTCATAACGGTGCCCAACGGTGAGCCAGAACATTTTCCAAAGTTCGTCCAAAACCAAGGCGGCAGCCAATATTTTACGAGTTTTTGCCCGCTTATCATGGTCCTGCTTGCGATATATGATAGAGACGGCGAAAATAAACGCCGCAGCCAGCACAAGCCATGTAATATGCAGGAGATCGTAGTGGGCAAAGCCTACGCCTTCGGGAATGGTGCCTGTTGTATCAAGGAAATATTGCATTGCGATCTTCCTTTCCGAATTGCATTTTGTATATTATAAATTATGAATACGACAAATTCAATTTAGAATTTCATTAAGTTCATATTGTGGCTTTGAAATTACGGAAGGATGCTGTATAATTCTTTCATACAATACTTGGAGGATACAATGGATATTCATTTGAATTATTATGAAGTGGGCTGTGGAGAGCCTTTGATTTTGCTTCACGGAAATGGGGAGGACATGACCTTTTTTCGGAATCAGGTAGACTGCTTTGCGGAGCATTTTCGTGTAATTGCGGTGGATTCCCGTGGACATGGCAGAACACCACGGGGGAATGCGCCTTTTACCATTCGGCAGTTTGCGGAAGATCTACACTGTTTTATGGATGCGCATGAGATCCAATGCGCCCATATTCTCGGCTTTTCCGATGGCGGGAATGTGGCCATGTGCTTTGCTCTCAAATATCCCGGGCGGGTAGGTAAGCTGATTTTGAATGGTGCGAATCTGTATCCCGGCGGTGTAAAATTCGCCTTTCAATTTCCCATCACTCTGGAATACTATTACCTGAAGCTGTTTTGCAGAAAGAATCCCGAGCTGCGCCGCCAAGAGGAGCTTCTGGGTTTGATGGTACATGATCCCTATATTAAGCCTAAAGAGCTGCGCCGACTGACAATGCCTGTCTTGGTGGTTGCAGGGGAACGGGATTTGATTCGTGAAAGCCATACCAAATTGATTCATCGGAATTTACCCAACAGCCGGCTCGCCATTCTTCCCGGGGACCACGGTGTTGCGGCACTGAATCCCGAAGCATTTAATGCTGTGGTACTGGATTTTCTCTTAAACTAAAAAATCCCGTATCCATCGATACGGGATTTTTGGAGCTTGTAGCCGGATTCGAACCGGCGACCTTCTCATTACGAG
>JAFQDR010000222.1 GCA_017415945.1 Oscillospiraceae bacterium | reverse complement strand
GTACAATCTGTGAAGACAGCTCAGTAATCGCTTCATAATTGTTGACATCTGCAATCATATCCCCCATTGGTTCAATATAACCGAATGTTTCAACAATATTCCGCTGCGGCTTTGTATATGCAGGCTCACGGTTCAGCCAAAAGATTCCGCATAAGACTACCGCCATACAAGCGGCAATCGAACCGTACCGCAAAACAGTGCTGCGTATTTTTTTACTTCTAATATTCTTCGCATTCGCCGGATCCGCTTCTATGATATACTTCTCATCCAGCAGATCCATCGCCTGTATCATCATCTCTCGCTTCATATAGAAATCCCCTCCTGTTCCAGATATTCTTTGAACCTATTCCGTGTCCGCATCAGCGTAACCTTCACGTTGCTTTCCGTCATACCGTAATCTTTTGCAATATCCTTCACGGAACTCATGTACCAGTACCGTCTGACAAACACCACACGAACCTCTTGGGACAGTGACGCCACAAAGGAATTGATCGCATCCCGCAGGTGGATTTCGTCTGAAACATCACTGTCTGCCGGATCGGGAATAAATTCTTCAGCTTCATCAAGAATCACCTGCATCCCGGGTGAGCGTTTGTCTGCATGATCGTGTATGTAACGGTTAATTGCAATATGGCGTGTGAGCTTACCCAGATAAGCTGACAGTAAATCCGGTTTTTTCGGCGGCATGGTTTCCCAAGCTTTCCAGTAGGTGTCGTTCACGCATTCCTCCGCATCCTGATCGGAATACAGGATATTGCTGGCGATATAGTGACAGTATCTGCCATATTTCTTTTCGGTTTCCGCTATGGCAGTTTCGGAGCGCTCCCAGTACAATGCCACAATTTGTTTATCGTCCATGATGTGTCTCCTTTCTGTGTGATAAGGCCTTTCACCCTAATACACAAAATTTGGATGCGATTGGTTACTGGTAAAAGAAAAATTATTAAAATTTTTGATGTTAATTTATTACAGCATATATTTGTGAACAAGTAAGGAAAAAGGTGCGATCTGCCTGTGAGGGACTCGCACCAATCATTCCATATCTACTTACAGCAAACTCGTATCATGTCTGCAAGGTCCTTCTATTTCTGGCTTTTCCTCAAACACAATCCCATTATCTCCAACTATAGGAAGAAAATGTTCACTACTGCGGATAATTTCTATCGGAATCCCGTTCGGGAATGCATCACATTTGATTCCCATGTGCAGATGCTTACAGCGATTGCACAAGATTTTATCTATCGTTTCTTCGCGGTCCGGTTCGTAACAGTTTGGCATAATCGTCTCCATATATACGTCAGTCTTTATATTATACCATATTTCGATAAATATTTCCCCCCCTTCACGCATAAAAGCCCCCATTCCGTTTTAGAATGAGGGCTTCGTCAATTTATGCAGTCACAGAAACCGCTTCAAGCTCAGGTCTTTCCTCCGCTGCAACAGCTCTGAACAGTGCCGGTGTGAACCAATGGGACCATTCCTCTACAGTGAGGGAGTTCCCATGGATGATCACTGCCGGAATACCGTACAGCGCCAGCTGGATATACGCCATATGTACGCATTTCAGATCAATATCGGTTGCGACTGCTCGCAGCTTCGTTTGATAATCGATCTTATGACGCTTCATGGCTGAAGCATATCCGAGCAGCAGTGCACCGGAGCCGGAACACGGATCGTTTACTGTGATATACGGTTTTGTCGTCAGTGCATTTTCCGCATCTGCCATCTGAAATTCTGCCATGAGAGTACAGATATGCATCGGTGTGAAAAACTGACCTTTCCATTTATTATGCAGTTCCAGCTCATGATAGATCTCCCCGAGAAAATCCTTCGGTTCATCTTCTGTGAGTCTGGAAGATGCAAATACACATGAAAGCATGGAGCAGAATCGATCCATCTCAGGTCGAGTGTATCCGCCTGCGTGCTGAAGATATCGTTCCTCCCGTTCATCGCGGTGAACATAATCACATTGATTGCTGATCGCAATGGCCGCCAGTTCTACGAAATCGCAGAATACCTGCCATTTGTCACGAGAGCCTGCATTCTGTGTGAGCAAGGAAATGAATTCTTTCTTACAGTTGCTGTACGTTGTCAGTTCCAATTTATTCTCCTTACACATGACAATCAACACCAACAATAATGGTGTTGTCGTCGATTTTCTCATAGAATTTCTTCAGTTGATTTCTCCACGCATTACTGTCGCTGTTGGGTCCTAAAATGTCATAACGGTCACAGTAACAATCGTCAAGATCGAGGAACGCACCGGCTGAAGCATAATGCTCAGGTTCATCTCCATATCCATTCCGTTTCAGATTTTCTTCCAATGTTTCATCTTTTATGTAATACATTTCACCAAGAAATCCTATACCGTTCTCGCTGAGAACAGCGCACATCCCCCCGGGAATCGTTCCGTTACGGAAACAGTTCTCCAGCAGATGAAACTGTTCGATCATTCTTTTCTTGCCCCAATCATACTGAACCTGCCACTCAATATCTTTCTTACGAGCTGCTACTGCCCAGACATATCCGGCAGGAGGAGTCGGAAGTCCCACTTCGTCACGGCAGCTTCGGTCACCAATGGAGTATTCGGTGCAGCTCTCTTTGACAAGAAACTGTGTTGGCCATCTGCCGCCGATTGCATACCAATCCCAGAAACTATTCGGGTTGGTATAGTATCCGTAAGCCTGTTGTTCCTCATGGTAATCATGATAGCAATACCGCTCTGCATAATCAGCCATTGACTTATAGACCTTTTTGAATGGGTAATTTTCGAAAGCCTTTATCTTTTTAGCTTTTTTAGTTCGCATTTCGTGATGAAGATGTCCGGCTTTACGCTGATATACCATGCCGTCCCGAATACAGAATTCCGGATTAAAGCATGTCGGAACAAACATCCCTTGAGGAAAACGAAAGAAATCAGCATTGCCGCTTTCATATTCCTCTTTGATAGATTCACTCAGATTGATAAACTCCAGATACCGATCATCATCGGGGCATTCACAGAATGGTTCCATCTTTTCAGCAAGTGCGTCATCTACTGCTGCAGAAAAGGCATCGCGGCGGCAATTCAGTCGCCGGGAGATCAGCTCCGCACAAATAGAATCCGGATCATGCTCATTCAGCTTTTCCGCAACTGTTTCTGCAAGCATACGGAAATTTTCGGTCACATCAGAGAGTTGCGTCATGTCGGGTATTTCGATGGTTACAAGTGTTAAAGTATGCATATTTGTATTCCTTTCATTAAGCAGGGCGAGCTGCAATACTGTTCAGCTCGCCCCATGTTATCTTTTGTCTTTCTTTATACCTTACGAATCTTCACAATGCAGGAACGAACCATCGTGCCGCTTTCCTTGAAGGTGCCTTCATCCAATTCCTCGATCGACGCATGAACACCGCTGAGAAAGTCACGGAAGACTTCGGAGCGATTATCAGTACGCCAGAGGATTGATGAACTTGCCACAGCAACGAGGATTCCACCGGAATTGAGCAGCTCATAAGCCTTCAGAATATGCGTTCTGTCCTGACACTTGGAGAAAGGGGGATTCATAACAATTCGATCCCATTTTTCTCCCGTGTATGTAAGGAAATCCTGTCCGAGCAATACTTCATACGGTTTATCTGTAAGCAAAGGCTTCAGATCTTCATTGAGTTCGATGCCCAGAAGTCTTGAAGGCTTCCGCTTCCATACTGCATCGGCAATATTACCTTTCCCGCAGGATGGCTCAAGCACTGTGGTTGTCTCATCGATTTCCGCAAGATCACAGAGGTATTCAGCGAGATCCGGAGGCGTTGGAAAGAACTGATAATCTTTCTTTGCATCGGTATATTCACCGGTGAGTATGATCTCCTCAATTTTTTCAGAAGGATCATAGTCAAATACATGACCGCCTGCCTTTCTGTTCCATTTGCCGCCCAGTGCCTCCAGCACCTTATTGACAGCAACGTAATCGGTGCGGTTCAACTGTACAGGCGGGAGAAGCAGCAGCTTATCATGAATCTCGCAGCTTGCGATAATATCCAGAATAGATTTCTTGATTTCCATAGTGAGTTCCTTTCTCATTCCTTGTTATTGTTACGATATTCCTTGAGTTTTTCTTCTGCGATATCCCGGAATACATCCCAGTAGCATTCCCAGAATGAATCATAATTTTCAAAGGATGTACTGATCTTGTCTATGATCTCAGGCTGCGCCATAAGCCATGCTCGTTTTTCAGGGGTGATATCGTCTTCCTGCTCCAGCATACTTTCGAAGTCCTCCGTAAACATGGACAGATGATAAATCTCCGCCATTTCACGGACGAACGCGGGTGTTACGATGATCTGCTGAGAGATAATGTGAATCCGGTAGTGGTTCTCAAAATATTCGCCGTCGATAAAGCATTCGTAAGAGTCATCATAGGACTCCTCTACAAATTTCTTATCACACCGCATTTGGGATACCAGTCCGTCTTCCATTTCCTCTCGGAACTGTTTCATCATAAACTGCAGCGCAGATTCTTCAGAGGTATATGCCTGAGAAATAGAGCTGCCGTACTCACCCCGATCCGCCCATTCCTCCTGAACAGAATAGATTGTCTGCGTCAGCGGTTTGGGGTCAGGCAGGATCACACGAACCATTTCGGGGGCCATGATGACATAATCCAGAGAGATATCCTCCAGTTTCTTCGGTTCCTGATACAGATCACTGAAGGTTGCCTCCAGTTTTTTGATCTGATGCGGGAGAACCGGTTCCGCGAAGGAACAGTAGATATCAGGAGTATCATTCTCGGTTTCTTTGTCTTCACCATCGCGGATCTCAAATATGGAACCGTACAGGCCCTCATATTCGCTCTCCGCAGTACCGATGATCCTGTCACCGATTTTGTAGGATGCGCCATCATAAATGAATTCTGTGCCGGGGTGGTTGATAATCATTTTGTCTTCTCCTTTTCTTCATCTTTCTGACCGTTATTCCAGCCCTCACGTACCATTTCAGCTTCGGCTTTATCGAAAGAAAGCCGCCAGCTTCCGTCTATGTAATCGGAGTCGGTAGGCAGCGGAATTACACCGTCTTTGTCTTCGGCATACTCCATTGCTTCCTCCAAAGTCGGAGCTTCGCATTCGATTACGCCGCATACTTCCCATGTTACAGGGATCTTCCATTTCTTCATTTTGTTTCACCTTGCCTTTCATCATTTTCTTTGTGCAGCGGGCACTCATTGCAGTGGTATCTGCAGTACAGTTCCAGGATCACACCCGGGAGCAGAAAATCCACCTGCTTGCATACCACAGCACTGTGTACACCGTCAAGCCAGTATCCACCGTAATCCGGGCAATCGCTCCGATAACCGAGCCTGCCGTTTTTCTCAAAAAACACATACGGTTTATTGGGATCGGCAGTCGAACGTATCGGGGTAGCTCTGGGATTTCTGGATTTCAAGCTGCTCTCAAATTTCAGAAATCTCGGCATAGCGTTCAGAGCTGAATCAAGATTGG
>JAFQDR010000221.1 GCA_017415945.1 Oscillospiraceae bacterium | reverse complement strand
CCAGACACTCAGACAGGGACTTCGTGAAATGATCATTCGCCTTGAAACTGTGGACTATCTTGGCGATACCGAGGTAATTGCGATACAGACGATTACACAAAACAAATCGATTCCTCAGTATGAAGAAATCTGGATGGAAGGTGAACTCACAGAGATCATGCACCTGAGTGAGATCACCGGAACAAGCGAATCTGCAGGCACCTCAAGATTTCCCACAGAACCGCCGACGCTGAGCGTAAGTGATGGATTCACAACGATCAAAGCATGGCGCGGTACCTATTCGTGGATGGTGGAAGATGAAAATGGCATGGGTAAGGGGATTCAGGCTGACAGTTCTCACCCGCTTGATTGCGTAGATAACATTCCTGCAATCGAGGTGACAAATGATACGACACTTACCCTGGCTTTTGAGACTTATCCGACAAGCATATCCATAAAGAGATATAAACTGCATACAGAAGATCATGATGCATATGAAAAGGTTGCGGCTGCTCACAACATGATCAAAGTCGAAGCCGGAGATTATCTCTACGAAGTGATTGCCAAGTGGGAGAATCCGAACAAGCCATACAATGGAACCGTGTATTTTGCATTCAGCACTGTAAGAAACATTCCGGACGAATTGAAAACCGAGAACACCTCTGTGCTCCGACTTCTGCGTTACACTTGGGATGGATGGGGGATTTCAGTTAAAGATATTACCCCAGGCGATGTAGCGGATGCTATAATAAAGGCGTTGGACACAGCAAAAGAAACCGGTAAAACCGAACAGAAAATCTCTGATGATGTTATTGAAGTCGGCGGCGGTGATTATCCCGCAGAACGCGGAACCATGTGGATCGAAGTCGATAATAAGATTTATCGCCTGACTCCCGATTTGTCACAAATCAGCCTCGTGGAAACCCATTTCGGTAAAGGCCAGCTTCTTGAAATGACCGATGCGCTGAAAACAGATATCAACAACGCCTGGTATTATGCGCCTTATGATTGCTATAAAGGAACCTACAACAGCGGCGACAAAACCGTTGAGTTAAGAAATGTGTTTTCCTCAGACTCAACGGTGAAAATGAGTATAAAAAATATCACTGTTGAACGCAATTACGATCCCAAAAACAAGGTAACGGTAGAATTGATTTCTACGATAGATCAGGAAATATCCGTCAATCTTTATTGTCAGCAAAGCGATGATAATCTTGCAGAAGGTGATGCGAAAACAGTAAATTTGAAAAAAGATAAGCCAACGGCTGTGGAGTTGAACTTCGGCGGTTGGCCCAACTTCGAGTATTGGGTATACATTTTTGCAGGCAATACGAAGGCAGAAATAGCAATCAATCCATAAGGAGTACGCATATGACAAAAAAGAAGCTCGTCATTTTCCATATTCTTTATTATGTGCTGACATTGCTCATCTACATAGCGTTCTTCTATGCGGTTTCTCTTCTCTTCAAGCTGTCGGGAGAAGCGGATAATCTTGGTGCGGCGATGGCGGTAACTTATGGTCTGCTGTTCCTTATGACACCGCTGCTCACGGCAGTGCTGATGCGGTTCAGTCTCTTTCGCTGGTATGTGGATCCGATCGCCGCTGCAGAAATCCCGCTGTTCCTGTATCTTGGAATGATTTGGACGCAGTTTCGACGCTCCGGTGAGCTTAAAGCAGCGTTTTTGCTCGTGAACAGACAGCTTGCCGACGATGGCGGGATAGGATGGCTCTTTCTTATCGGGCTGTTTGTATTCGCTCTTCTGATGTCGCTGTCCTTCGCACGAACGAAGGGACAGAGCATTTCATACCGGATACTCTCGAAAATCATGAAGACAGAAACAGAAGGAGTGGCGGAGAAATGAAAAAGATTATTATTGCAGCCATCATCGTGGTGCTTATAATGGTATCAGTGTTTTTCGCTGTTTCCGGACCTCTGCGGATAAAGTATCCCGAGTACTATAACCTTGATACCTTCAAAGGTATTGAAGTTTATGTATGGCAGAACGAGGACGGCGAATATCGCTGCGGTGCCATGAGTGGGACGAACCGCGGCAAAACGATCGAGGAACTTAACTCCTTGGCTGAAAACAGTGCAACGATCGATGAAATGAAAAAGATCTTGAAATCTTACAAGAACGAAAAGGATAGTATCATCATTATTCAGATTGATAATCCGTTTTCCAGTGAGGACATTGATATCAATGAGATCAATCCGGAAGAAATCTACGATCTGTTTTGGTGAGTGTCCGAACAAAAAAGCATTACCTTAGCTGCCATTGGTAATGCCTTTTTTGCGTTCAGAGATTTGTCACAATGCTCTGCTATAATATTTTCAGAAAAATTTTGTTTTCCGTGAACCTTTTGCCATTCCCGATTGTATATGGTAGTGAAAGGAGGCGCAGAACTTGATCGATCAATACATAAACAAATACGGCAAGCGGCTGTACGGACTATGCCGGACGCTCTGCGCCAATATTCATGACGCAGACGATCTCTATCAGGAAACGTGGCTGAAGGTGCTTCGGTACATCGACAGATATGATCCAGGTCGTGAGTTTGAAGGTTGGCTGACAACGATCTGTGTCAACATCTACCGTAGTTCCCGGAAACGGATGCTCAGAAACCCTGTGTGGGATAACTTCACAGCTGCGGAAGATAAAGAGATTATCATGGAGAACATAGCAGCAGAGGAACCGCCGGATTATTCCGACCTTCATGCTGCCATCAACCGACTGCCCGAAAAGTTGCGAATGACGGTGATCCTGTTCTATTTCCGGGATATGGACATCACCGAAACAGGAAAGGTACTGAAGATTCCCGAAGGAACGGTAAAATCCAGACTCAGCAAAGCAAGAAAACTTCTGAAGGAGGTGCTGATAAGTGAAACAGATCTACAATTTTGAAAAAAATAATCCCCCTTGTCTGAACGAACGGTATCTCCGGAAAGAAGCAGAGCGCCGAAAGCTTCAGCGGCAGACCATTCTTCTGACGATAGCATCCATTCTCTCGCAGATGGTTGTCCTGTTGTTCGGCATTCTGATGTGGCCGATTCAACCTGTAATTACGTTCGTCTGCATACTGTATGTACTGACAGCAACACTTTCCGGTAGTGTCATAATGATAGCTTTTACGAAGAAAAGGAGGATTTTTGCATGAATATTATCTGGAGTATCTTTAATTTACTGATCCTGTTATCTGTTTTTCTGATTGTTCCGATTCTGATCGGTGTCTACGTTTACCGAGACGCAAACCGCCGTGGAATGAATGCTCTTGTATGGACGCTGATCGCGCTGTTTGCGCCGTCTTTGATCGGTTTCATTATTTATCTCCTTGTCAGAAGCGGCTATTCCGATCTGGAATGTCCCCGCTGTCAGACCGCCATCAAGGAAGAATATGTTCTTTGCCCAAAATGCGGTGCCAAGCTGCGTCCGTTCTGCCCGAACTGCTCCGCTCCTGTTGAACCGGACTGGAAGGTGTGCCCGAGATGTGCAGCTTCTCTTGAGGAAATCGCTCAGGATGTCGTGGTTCCCACGCGGAAAAAGGATAAATCCCTCGGTGTTATCCTGCTGCTTGTGATTCTGATTCCGGTCATTCTGATTATTGCATTTGTCGGGTTGTTTGCCTTCCAGATGGCAGGTACAACCGGACCTACGGGCGGTACTTCCATCTATGCCGTAAATCCGGAGGCATATATTGCAGAAATGCAGAGTGAGGAAATTGCCGCATGGTATCAGAACTGTAACGATAATCGTGCCCACGTTCTGACCTACGGCAATGAAAGCGAGGATTGTGTCTATTACCTCATATATCTGCCCGGGCTCCGCGACACGCGGGAGATTGACTTTGACAACAACGAAGGCTTCTTCCGAAATAAACTGGAGATTGAGTATGATTTGGAAGGTAGGAGTAACGGAGAGCACCTGATTCTTGCTGCCTGTACCGGGAACGATAAGGCGAAAAAATTGCTGATTACCTGCGATGACAAGAAAATGGACTATGTAATGGAGAGTACGATCACGGAAATCATAATTCCAGCGGATGCGGAAATGGTGGTTGCTGAACATTATTCCGGAGACGGCAGAAATGGTGTTATATCTGTACGTCAGGAGGAAACACCGGAATCACGGGTTGGCGAATAAATGCTTATCGTTTGAAGGCGTCGCAGAAATGCGGTGCCTTTTGATTTAAGTAGAAAAATTCACGATTAATTTGCTATAATATTCACTGTAAAGCACTTGGCAACCGCCGGTTGACGAATTTCAAGCCGATGTTTGGTGGAGTGTAACTGACAAAAATGCTATACTATGCACACGGAAGGCAGAAAGCCTACCGAAATTTCTAAGTGGAGATATAGAAATATGATTTTAGCTGATAAGATCGTCAGACTCAGAAAAAAGAATGGCTGGTCGCAGGAAGAACTGGCCGAAAAAATGAATGTGTCACGTCAGGCGGTTTCCAAATGGGAGGGAGCGCAGACAATCCCGGATTTAGAGAAGATTCTGCAGCTTGGTACACTATTTGGTGTTACCACAGATTATCTTTTGAAAGATGAGATTGAGGACGAAGAATTTTCAAATGATGATTCTTCAGACACAACTGTAAAGAAGATTACGATTGAAGAAGCCAATACTTATCTTGAACAGAGAAAACGCGCCTCTTGGCGTATTGCTCTTGCTACGTTCCT
>JAFQDR010000003.1 GCA_017415945.1 Oscillospiraceae bacterium | reverse complement strand
TCAATTGGTAAAGCGACTCGTTGGCGAATTACTATTTCCGATTCATAACTGAATCACTGTTTGGTTGGAAAAGCAAGTTAAATGCGGAGCATAATTGCAACTTTTCTGATAACACCGCGATTATCTCTGGATATATTCCACGTTCTGTGGTATTGTGTTGTACTGAAAAATCCATGCGAAAGGAGACCATTCATGGCAAAACGAAGACCGAATGGAGACGGTATGATCCGCAAACGTGCGGACGGTCGGTGGGAGGGCGCGATCGTGATCGGACACAAGGCGGACGGCAGCTACCTCTACAAATGGGTGCAGGCGAAGACGCAGAAGGAACTGCTACCGAAGCTTCACCGCGCCATCGAAGCCTATCGCGGCGTAGATCTGACCGAGGACAGCCGCATGACGCTCGGCGAATGGTTCGAGCGTTGGTTCAAGGACTACGCCGAGGTTACCCTCCGTCCGAGCACCGTCCGCGGCTACCGTAGGTACGCAAAACAGATCAACCGCCAACTCGGTGACAAGCAGATCAGCCTCATCACCACACAGCAGATTCAGCGGATGTACAACAAGCTGAAGCGCGACGGCAGAGAAAATTGCCGTGAAAAATACGGCGACGGACTCTCCGATTCCACCGTGCGAAGCATCCATATGCTCCTGCATGAGGTGATGGAAGCGGCTGTTCAGGCGCGGCTGATCGCAAAAAATCCGACCGCCGGTACGAAGATTCCGAAGTGCAATTATCCCGACAAAAAGATTTTAAGCGAAGGTGAGCTTGCCAGATTCATGGAAGCCATCGAGCGCGAAGTACTGTGGCGTGACTTCTTCTACACCGAGATCACCACAGGACTGCGCCGCGGAGAGATCTGCGGACTCAAATGGAGTGATCTTGATACCGAGCGCGGCACGCTGAAAATCGAGCGATCGGTCAGCAACGGCGAGGGCGGAAAATTGGAAATTGGCGAAACCAAAACCGAAAAAGGCAAACGCGTCATCCGTCTGCCGGCAAGCACACTTCGCATCCTCACCGAGCGAAAGGAGCAGGCGCTGACTGAATGGATATTCCCAAATCTGCTGGAACTGGAGAAGCCGATGAATCCAAGTACGGCATACGACAAGCTGAAATCCATTCTCAAAGCGGCAGGACTGCCCGATATTCGCTTCCACGATCTGCGCCACCCGTATGTCAAGAACCTGACAAAAAATTTTATTGGAAAATCGACCTTACAGATGTCTGGAATACGGCATTTGCGAGGTCGATTTTCTCATTTAGTCATTCAAAAAGGTCTTTCACTTTGTAGATAATGTCGAGGCGATTATCAGGATACACCATCACTTTTTCAATCAGCAGATCGGTCAGTTCCGGTGTCAGTCCGGTAGATTCAGTAATTGCAGACCAAATCTCGCCTCGGCTGTTTTGACGTTCCTGTTCCTCCTGCTTCTGTTTCGCCTGGGTTGCTATGGCGGCAAAGGCATTGTTGGTGCGTGTAATTATCTCGTCATACGCAGCCTTTTCCGCTTTATAAGTATCCATATCTATCTCACCCATGACAAAGCGTTCAAACAGGTTTTGTTTGTCATTCTCCAAGGCTTCTACCTGTCGTTCATATTCTGAGCGTTCGGCAACATAATAACCGGTTTGTGCCTTGTCGTCTGTACTGCATGAAAGAGTCAGTTCCAGTTGCTTTTTCAGTGTTTGGAATACTGCCTGTTCTAATTCAGCGGCATTTACCCGTAGAGAATAACAACGGCTTGAAGGGTCTGCCTGTGAGTGACGGCACATGAAATACGGTGTCTTTTGCGCGATTCTGGAAAGCGCATGGTGGCAGCATCCACAGAACACTTTGCTTCGGAGCGGATAATCCCGCTGCTTTTTATTGGGAATGGAAAAACGCTGCTGAGTCATCTGAACCTTGTCAAAAAGATCTTTCTCAACAATGGCAGGATGGTGATCGGGTATGATGAACCATTTGTCTCGGTCTCTTTTGCGGCTTCTTGTACCGCCGACTTCGATAACAGCGCGTTTGCCGATAACATATGTCCCGGCATACCGTTCATCCTCCAGAATACGCAGGACGGTGGAATTGCTCCATATACCGCGACTTCGTGATACATCATGCGTATGGTTTCCTCTCGCGGCCTTGTATTCACCGGGAGTTGGTATTCCACGGTTATATAGTTCTTTTGTAATAGCTGTGGCATTTGTGCCGTCCGCAGCAAGCTGAAAAATCAACTGTACTACTTCTGCGGCTTCGGGATCGGGTTCCATTCTGCCATCCGCACTTTTCCGGTAGCCATAAGGACAGATTTTGCTCTGATACTCGCCGCGCTGCATTTTGGCATACTTAGCACTTTTGGTTTTCATGGACATATCGCGGCTGTAGTATTCACTGATAAGATACTGAAAGGCAACATCCATACCGCCGGTGTCGCCTTTGAGTTTGGCACTGTCATAGTCATTTCCGAGAGAAATAAACCGTGTATGAAACAGAGGAAATACACGTTCAAGAAAATACGGAGTTTCAATGCTGTTACGCCCAAAGCGTGAAAAGTCTTTCACGATGATGCAGTCGATTTTGTTCTCGCGCACCATTTCAAGGAGTTTCTGTACCTGCGGACGTTCAAAATTCGTACCGGTAAATCCGTTGTCCACAAACTCAATTATTTCGGCATAATCGGCTTCCGGCATGGTTCTGACATAGGCGTTCAGTTCCAACCGTTGATTTTCAATACTCATGCTTTCGTATTTGTAGTCCTCAATAGACAGGCGGATATACAGCGCAATTATATATTTCTGCACAGGTTCAACACCTCCTCACAATTTTGGAATTCGCTCTGAAAGCGATAACGGACGGTGATCTGATTATCTCCGGTCACCTCCACACGGTCGATAAGACGTTCGATCAGGGCAGCAGTCAGTTCAGGGTTGCCACGGATGTTTGCTGCGTCCTGCTTTAACTCTTTGTACTGTGCGATCTGCTTTTCTATAGTGCTCAATCCGCTCTCAAGCTGTACGATTTCTTCGGATAACCGTTCTATCCCAGCTTCATATTTCTGCTTGTATGCGAAATACTCATCTGACGTAAGCACATTTCGGATATAATTCTCATACAGGCTTCGTACCAAACCACGCAATCGCTCCATTTCCTGTCTGCGGCTCGTGATCTTTCCCTGTATCTCTGTGCGTTCAGCATAGTACCCGGTATCTTCTGTTAATGAGAGTGAATACGTACCCAGGGTAGTATCCAGTTCTCGCTGAAGCATATTGGAAAGAATGTCCAGCAGTTCATCCTCACGAATGGATTGAATGTGGGTACAGGCGTGTTCTCCAACACGGCTGCGGGTAATACAGTGGTATCGGTATATGTCCGCAGATTTTTTACGGATATTCCGCTGACGGTGGAGATTACCGCCGCATTCAGCGCAGAAAATCTTTCCCTTCAGAATGTTTGGGGTGTAGGCGTTGATCTCCTTGTCTTTGTATTTATCGGCAGTGGTGTCCAGTACCTTCTGTACGCGGTCATACAAATCGTGGTCAATGATGGCTTCATGGGTATCCCGTACTATCGTCCACTCGTCTTTATCAGCTTTTACCTGTTGGTGGTCAATAATTTTTGAGACGCCCTGCACCAGATCCCCGGTATAGACAGGAGAACGGAGGATTTTTGCAACTGTGCGTGTTTGCCATTTACCTGTACCAATCAGGTTATCATTCACAATGATGCCCTGTGACTGTTTATGATGGCTGGGTGTGACATAGCCACACGCATTCAACCGAAGAACAATTGTGTTCAGTCCTGCTCCCTCTGATGCCCATTGAAATATTTTTTGTACTACCACAGCGGCATCAGGGTCAATAATTAACTGATGGCAGTCATCCGGTGCTTTTACATAGCCATAAGGAGTACGACCGCCTACATATTTTCCGTCTTTCATTGCCTGTCGTTGCTGTGCCTTAATTTTGCGGCTGATATCGAGTGCATAAGCTTCATTTATCATATTCCGCAAAGGAAGCAAGATGCCGGAATGAGTATCTGGATCATTGCTGTCATAATTTTCTGTGACCGAGATAAAGCGGATATTGCGGAGTCGGAAATATTGTTCGATATAATAGCCGGTGTCGATGGAATTTCTGCCGAGCCGGGAAAGGTCTTTCACAATCACGCAGTTTATCTGACCGGCTTCAATATCGGAAAGCATCTGCTGAAAGGCTGGGCGGTGAAAGGTTCTGCCACTCACGCCGTTGTCGATATAGGTATCATAAACGCTGATCTCCGGGTTGCGTTCCAGATATGCACTGATAATCAACTGCTGTGTTTCAATCGACGCGGTGCGGGTATGCTTATCTTCCACAGAAAGACGGACATAAATAGCAGCATGGCAAGATGTATCTGCTTGCGGCAATACTGTCTGAGCGGCTTCTTTTCTGCTCTTTCGTGCCAATGCTTATCCCACCTTTCTGTATTCGATTTGTTCAGCCTGTGCGACGAGTTTCAATGCCTTGGCATACTCATCTTCGTAGGCGAATGTAATTTTCAGCTCCGTCTTGCTGAGAATATGGATGCTTTGAATCATGTGTACAACCGCCTTGCGGTCTAAGGTTTCAAGCGAGGAAAACTGCGTGAAATGGCTGATCCAGCGGTTTCTCTCGCTTTTGTTTTCCCGAATGTCCTCCAGTTTTTCTTGCAGCGCACGGATACTTTCACGGATGTTTTCAGCCTGTTTGGTGTACTTTGACTTATAGTCAGCATATTCCTCTTTGGTCAGCATCCCGCTTACAAGATTTTCATACAGGCGGCTTTTGAACTCCATTGCCTGCTCCAAACGCTGTTCGTTTGATTTGATGTGATCAGCATATTCCCGGATAAGTGCCTGATTGATGGTGCTTTGGTCGATACTTTTGAGCATGGTTTCCAGACAGGCTACATTGTCTATGTAGGATTTCAGGCTCAGTCGGACACATTCAATCAGTTCGCTTTCTTTGATCATCGTGGGACTGTCACAGCCTTTTTTCTTTCCGGTGGGACAATAATAATAGTGGTATTCCTTGCCGTTTGCACGGTTGGTTTTTCTGGTCATGCGAGAGCCGCAGCAGCCGCAGATCAAAATGCCGGAGAATAGATACACGGTATCCTCTTTCGGGGAAGTACGGGTGTCCAGGCGGCGGATACGCTGTACAAGATCAAAGTCCTGTTTACTGATAAGTGCTTCATGGGCGTCAGGTATCCGTATCCATTCGGATTCCGGACGTTGTTCTATCTGTTTGATTTTGTAATGCTGTGTTCCTTGCTTGCCCTGTACCAACACACCGGTATAGGTTTCATCCTGCAAAATGCGGATGATTGTAGTAGCCGACCATTTGCAGTCCTCTTTATCTGCATAGCCGTTTTTCGCATATGGCAGACCGCAGTTTTTCTTGTATGCCAACGGTGAGAGGATACCGAGCCGATTCAGTTCGTTTGCAATCCGCAATGCGCTGGAGCCGTCCAGGCGCATACGGAAAATATCTTTCACCACGCGGGAAGCGTAGGGATCGGGTACAAGCCGATTTTTATTTTCTTCGGATTTCATATAACCGTACACTGTGAACGCTCCTACAAAATCGCCGTTACGTCTCTTAATATCCAAGGAGGAACGGGTCTTGATGGAAATATCTCGGCAGTAGGCTTCGTTCATAATGTTTTTGACTGATACAGTCAGATCGTCGCCGCTGTTTTCGTGGGCGGTGTCGATGCTGTCGGTGATCGCGATAAACCGCACTCCGTAGGCAGGAAAGATGCGCCGCAGATACCGTCCAGTTTCGATATACTCACGTCCAAGGCGCGATAGGTCTTTGACGATCACACAGTTGATGTTCCCATCGGTTACATCCTGCATCATTTCCTTAAACGCTGGGCGATCAAAAATTATACCACTGTACCCGTCGTCAATCTTTTCTGAAACAATTTCAATGTCCGGGTTTCGTTCCACAAAGTTTTCGATGAGCTTGCGCTGGTTGGATACGCTGTCACTTTCGCTGGAACGGTCATCCGTGTAGGACAGGCGAATGTAAGCTGTTGCTTTGAATTTAGGCATGAAAAAGCACTCCTTTCGTAGCCGGATGCTCCCGTAACAAAAAGAGTGGTTATGCGGTTGTCAGTGTTTATCCTTTTCCGTCTTTATTATACCACTTGTCACAGGAGCAGTCGAGTTTGTCGCTCATCGTAAAATTCCTTTCAGACATTCTTCCAATGTGGTACCGTTTCCGGCAAAACTGGCGTTAATGACAAAGTTGCCACAGCGGAAACGGTAAGGATTTTTGATCTGGCGTACAAAAGCGGCAATACGTTCTTCTTTCGGCAGTTCCTTGTCAACAGACACATCGCGGATGTCTACAAGAACATCGTGGCTGTTGTTTTCGGGGTATTTCAACTGATCCATGATAGTCTCCTTCCTTGTCATAATAGTGTTCAAAATCACATGAATACGCTGACAGAGGGTTCCGTCAGCGCATGGTATCTGATTTTGAAAACAGCCGTGCCGAAAGGATTGGAGCCACATACATATAGGCAGAGTTCGGCACGGCTGTTTTGACTTTGTTTTACTTCGTTGTTCCCGTCATATTTGCCACGCACCCTGACGAGTGGGGATAATCCAAGCCGCCTTTGGTAAGGCTGTCATAACTCCACAGCACCGCTGCCTTTGCGAATGGGCTGGCGTATGCCGCAGGGCTTCCCCTCAAGTCCGTGGGAGAGCGTGAGCAAGTTTCATTATCCCCCGTGGTGTCATGGCGTCC
>JAFQDR010000220.1 GCA_017415945.1 Oscillospiraceae bacterium | reverse complement strand
GGGGTGGAATAGACTATTCACGGTTAAGTTTTAAGCACAAAACAATGATGGGCTTGTTATATAGAAAAGCAGTCGGGTTGCCAGAAGAGAAAAAAACTGCAGAGGTAAAGGCTATGATTGAAACATATAATAAGAAAGTGAAATTCGTGGACTTTGATAGCTTAACTGCAATAGTTAATGACATCTAATCCGTCAAATTCCAATTTATCGAACCGCACACAAAAAGCCAAGCTGCGCAGCATGCAGCTTGGCTTTCACTATTTTACTGTTGTGTTACGATAGCATAGGTGATTTTTATCCGCTTTTTCTGTATGTATTAAAATCGTGAACCAAGTCTTTCACGTCAGCAAGGAGCTGATCAAAAGCCCCTTCCTGCACCAAGCCAACGATCATCATGCCCACGGGGATCGCGATAATCATGCCAAGCATTCCGCTCAGGCGATAGCCGATGAACATGAAAATCAGTGTCCACAGGGGGTCAAGGCCTACCGTGTCCCCAACGAACTTGGGCTGCAAAATCTGGTGCACAGGCAGGCAGATACAATAGATGACCATAAGCCCCGCCGCCATGGGGAGATCCCCCGTCAGCAGCTGGAACAGTGCCCAGGGCCAAAGAGCAGTACCCGTCCCCAAGAAGGGAATGAAATCCAGAAGCGCCAACAGCAATGCCAGCAGCACCGCGTGCTGGATGTGCAGGATTTTGAAGCCGATGTACAAGATCACCGCAATGACACCCATGATCTTGAACTGGGCAATGAAGTAGCCCCCTACCGCACGGTAGAAGATGCCCTTCAGCCATGTCCAGCCATCCTTCCATGATTGAGGCAGCAGCTTGTCCATAGCCTCAGAAATACGGGTCTTGTCTGCCACAAAGAAGTAGGAGCCCAGCAGTGCAAAAATCACCATCACCAGCATGTTGGGAATCTTCTGGGCAATATCCCCCAAGCCGCTGAGTGCAGGGGATCCGATAACACCCAAAAGGTCACCCACATAGGCATCCATATTGGCAACGGCTTCCATAATATCTGTCTGCACGGAAGCAGGCAGAACCGCAAGCAGCCCCGACAGGTTCTCGGCGATTTCACCGAAGCCCGCACGAACGGCAGCATACAGCTCGGGAATACTGCCCGCAAAATCCATGGCCTCCCGCACCAGCCATGCAATGACAAAATAGCAGGCCGTGACCACCAAAGCCAAAGCCCCTACGATGACCAACAGTGACCCATGCTTGCGGAGGATCTTGAAATGCTGCTCGAAGAAGCGTACCAAGGGATTTGCCATCCATGCCAGCACCCAGCCCACTACCAAGGGCAGGAAGAATTTCAGCAGCCACGGCACAAGGGTACACAGCAGCACCAGTGCCAGAGTATACAGTGCAAGATTGAGTATTGTTTTTTTATGCTTTGCGGTCATAGCCTCACCGTCCGAATATCATATCTCTATGGTATGAGAGTACCACATAATTATGAATTTTTCTACCATAAATCCATCTCCACACCTGTAGGGCGCGCGCTTGCTCGCGCCGACCCACACTGATTTGACTGCCAAGCCAAACCAACAAGCGGCGGCAGCAAGCAGCCGCCCTACGGTTGCAGCGGACATTTTTCAGTTGCAACCGTAGGGCAGTTGTTTATCACGCACCAAATTCGTGGGGATGATCCGCGTCCTCACATACTCCATATCGCTATCCGCTCGCAGGCTCACGGAGGGCGCTCATTTCGTTGTTCGGACTTTTTCGCTCTGCATCTTTTTCCATTTCAAATTCACTTGCGTGAATTTTTGCTTGGATGGAAAGATGCAGCAGCGATGGGTGGTTATCTATCAAGCTCCGAATTCATGGGGGTGATCCTTATCTAAGGTGAAGCCGCGGCCGCGGACTTGGCTGACACGGGAGATGATCATAAAGCAGGTGGGGTCGATGTCGTGGGCAATGCGCTCCACCTTCACCACCTCACGGTTGGATACCACGCTCAGCAGCATCTTGGTCTCACGGTGCAGGAAGCCACCTTCTGCGTGGAGCAGGGTCACCCCTCGGTCAACCTGCTCCTGAATGGCATCGGAAATTTGCAGAGACTTCTCGCTGATGATTTTGATTTCCGTACGGTCGGTGCCCACCAGCAGCATCTTATCCATGACCACCGTGTAAATCACCGCCATAAAAATGCCGTACAAAATGCCCTCTCCGTCGCTGAACATCAGCTGCAGCATCAACACCAGCATATCAAATACATATACCACGCCACCCAGCGGCAGACGCAGCACGCGGGAAATCAAAATGGTGGGCACATCACAGCCGCCCGTAGAGGAACCCGCGCGAATAACCATACCCAGGCTGACTCCGATGCCGATGCCACAGAAAAAGGCGTTGAGCATAGGATCGGTACTGAGCACAGGCTGTCCGATGGTGCGGTCAATGAGTTCCATGAACCCGGGGCTTAAAAAGGTACTTGCAACGGTGGTAGCCGCAAAGGTCTTGCCAAGTGTGAAGAAGCCCAGCACCAGCATGGCGGTGTTGAAAATCAGCACGAACAAATTGATATCCGTCCCCCACAGGTGATTGGCAGTCAGTGCCAAGCCCATGGTGCCCCCTGTAATCAGCCCCGTAGGCTCCAGAAACAGCTTCACCGTCAGAGCGTAGAGAAAGTTCCCCAGCACCACCGCGATCAGGTCTACGATCATTTCTCTCTTTGTTTTTTTCTGCATATCCGTTCCTCCCCATACGATAAAATCCGCGCTCACGGGATACTCACCTGCAAGCGCGGATCTTTTAATTATGCTGTTATTATAACCGAAGCAGGTCAAAATCGTCAATATGGAGTATTTTTTCATATTCTTTGTAATCCCTTGCATATTGATACACACATCATTATAATAAAGCCATTCTTTTTTCATTCGGAGTGATATCCCATGACAGAAAACAAAGGCTTAAACGTCAGCGTTAAGTCCTTTCTCGGTGCCATTCTGGTCATTCTCGCCTTGATGATCGGCACATATGCATTGACCTTTCTAATTCCCGCAGGGGAATACGCCCGCACGACCGATGCCGCGGGCAACACCGTCATCGTCTCTACAAACAGCTTCCGCTTTACGGAAGGCGGTCTGTCCTTTGGCAAATTCCTGCTGAGCCCTGTTTTGGTGCTGGCTGCGGAGGGCGGCGGTACCATTATCGCAATCATTGTGTTCCTGCTGGTCATCGGCGGCGTATTCAATGCATTGGAGAGCTGCGGACTTATGGAATATATGCTGCAAAGGCTTGTCCACCGTTTTGCCGCACATAAGTACCGTCTGATTGCAGTTGTGCCCCTGTTCTTTATGTCCATGGGTGCCTTCATCGGCAGCTTCGAGGAATGTGTCCCCCTTGTTCCCATTGTGGTGGCTCTGTCCGTGGGCCTGGGCTGGGATGCGGTCACAGGCTTGGGCATGAGCCTGCTGGCAGCGGGCTGCGGCTTTGCCTCGGGGGTATGCAATCCCTTCACCATCGGTGTGGCACAGTCTCTGGCAGGTCTGCCCATGTTCTCGGGGCTGTGGCTGCGCCTTGTCAGCGCGGTTTTGATTTACGCACTGCTGCTGGGCTTCCTGTACCGCCACGCAAAAGCCATCGATACGGGCATCGTGGCTCAACGCAGTGATTTTATCCCCGTTCCCGCTTTGGACAAGGCACTGATGTGGTTTGTATGCATTTTGGGCGGAGGCATTGCCTTGGTTCTGTGCTCCCCCTTCATCCCCGCTCTGCAGGATCTGACCATGATTATCGTAGCGGTAATGTTTCTGGCGGCGGGACTCACAGGCTCCCTAACCGCAGGCATGACAGGAGGCAGCCTCGCCAAGAGCTTCGGTAAGGGGATGCTGACCATTCTCCCCGCCGTGCTAATGATCTGCATGGCAAGCTCCGTGAAGTACATTCTCACAGAGGCAAAAATTCTGGATACGCTGCTGTACATGGCAGTGCAGACCTTGGACGGCATGCCCAAGTGGGGTATCGCACTTGCCATTTACGCCATTGTGCTGGGCATGAACTTCTTCATTGCATCGGGCTCTGCAAAGGCCTTCCTGCTGATTCCCCTGATCGTACCCATGGCACAGCTGTTCGGGATCCCCGCTCAATTGTGTATGGTAGCCTTCGCCTTTGGGGACGGCTTCTCCAATGTATTTTATCCCACCAACGCCGCCCTGCTCATTGCACTGGGTCTTGCGGATGTGCCCTATGGCAGCTGGGTAAAATATTCATGGAAATTCCAAGGGGCGAATCTGCTGCTCACAAGTGCCATTCTGCTGTTTGGCCTTTGGGTGGGCTACTGCTGATTTCATGAGTATATCTGTCTTAAAAACGTACCGCATTTCGCGGTGCGCTTTTTTGCTCTTGCCACTGACATCATTTTGTTATATGATGTAACCATATATACTAATTTATGGAGTGACGAACCATGAAAGCAATCCATTCCCGTATGTTTTCTTTCTTGATGGTACTGTGTATGCTCATCGGCCTGCTGCCCACGGGGGCTCTGGCCGCCGACAGCACCGTATCTGTAGACGGCACCGAATACTACTCCGAAGCCTATAAGGTTTTGGAGCTGATCAATCAAGAGCGCAACCAGCAGGGACTTTCCTCTCTGACCATGAGCCAAGAGCTGCTGGATACCGCCATGCTGCGCAGTGCAGAGCAGTCGGTCTATGCCAGCCATACCCGCCCCGACGGCTCCTCCTGCTTCACCGCATTCACCGTAGGCGGCTCCCGTGGGGAGAACATCGCCGCAGGTCAGCGCACAGCCGCCGCAGTCATGGAGGCTTGGATGAACTCCTCCGGTCACAGAGCCAATATCCTTAAGGAAGCCTATCAAACCGTTGGTGTAGGCTGCTTTGAGCACAACGGTATCAAATACTGGACCCAGTGCTTCAGCAGTGTCACAGGCTCCGGGGCACCCAAGCCCGCAGACAGGGAAATCACCGCAAAGGTATCCATCGGCAGTCAGGTTTATGATTTTGCTATCGTTGGTACCAAAAACATGAACGCAGGGGACAGCCAGACCTTAAAGGTCACCCAGTCCAACCCCGGCTTCAGCTATGCAACCACTAAGCTGAACCCCGCCTGTCCGGAATGGTCCAGCAGCGACCCCACCGTAGCAACCGTCAATGACGGTGTGGTATCCGCCCTTTCCGCAGGCACCACCGTTATTTCCTTCAAGCTTGGCAGATGCTCCGGGAACATCACGATTACCGTAACAGGCACAGCCGTACATACCCACACCATGACCTATGTGGAAGGCAAGGCCCCCACATACAAGGAAGAGGGCATCATGGCCCATTGGTACTGCACCGTATGCGGTCGGTACTATATGGACAAGAACGCCTCCGCAGAGATCGGTGTAGAGGATGTGACGCTGCCCAAGCTGAAATGCACCGCCCACGATTGGGACAACGGCGTTGTCACCACTGCCCCCACCGCTACCCAAACAGGCATCAAGACCTACACCTGCACCCTGTGCGGAGAGACAAAGACCGAAACCATCCCCGTCAACGATCAAATCACCCTCATGCACAGCGGTGACCTAAACGCGGCAAAGCCCACACGGGCACAGCTGATAAGCAAATGGGCAGAAGTCACCTCCGCCTCCAACTTCTTCGCCGATGCTCCCTCCGTCACCGCGCCCTATGCGGCAGGTGCCCTCAGTGAGCAGTTTCTGGAAAGCGGTCTGACCCACCTGAACTTTATGCGTTATGCAGCGGGTCTGGCTCCCGTACAGCTGTCCGATGAGCTGAACGATTCCGCCCAGCACGGTGCCGTAGTCATGGCCGCCAACAATGTATTGAGTCACTACCCCACTCAGCCTGCGGACATGGACAGCACCTTCTACAACAAGGGTGCCGATGCCACCGCAAAGAGCAATATCTCCATGCGCTCGGGCTATTACAACTACAATCCTCTGCAGAGCTCCACTCAGGGCTGCATGGATGACAGCTCCAGCAGCTCCAATCTGGCCTGTCTGGGACACCGCCGCTGGCTGCTGAATCCCCCCCTGCTGAACGTGGGCTTCGGCTATGCAAAGTCCACCTCCGGTGCCGACTATATTGCCACCAGAGTCTTTGACCGCAGCGGCAGCAATATCTCCTATGACTTTATCGCATGGCCCGCAAGCGGCAATTTCCCCTCCAATGTCTTCGAAGCCGATACCCCTTGGTCCGTTACCCTGAACCCCAAGTCCTACAGAGCCCCTGCTTTGGATCAGCTGACGATTACGCTGACCCGCATTTCCGACAATAAGGTCTGGGTCTTTGACGGCAGCGGCGAAACCACAGGCAGTGATGGCATGTACATCACCGTTGACAACAACGGCTACGGTGTCAATAACTGTATCATCTTCCGCCCCTCGATTTCCGAAGTTGGCAGCTACGACGGCAGCTACACCGTAAAAATCCAAGGTCTCGTGACCAGTCTGGGCAAGGCCGCAGAACTGAACTATCAGGTAGATTTCTTCGCAATAGATACCTGTGCGCATCAGTCCACAGTCATCCCCGCCGTGGCTCCCACCTGTGAAGAAGCGGGTCTGACCGAGGGCACCAAGTGCACCCTGTGCGGTGCCGTCCTTAAGGCACAGGAAACCGTTCCTGCCACAGGACACACCGAAGTCGTGATCCCCGCTGTGGAGCCCACCTGTGAGGAAAACGGCTACGAAGAAGGCAAGAGCTGCCGGGTTTGCCAAAAGGTTCTGGTCACCCGCAAGCTGATCCCCGCCATGGGCCACGATTACGAAAGCAAGATTATCACCCCCGCCACCTGTACGGAGGAAGGGGCTATGCTCTACACCTGTAAGAACGACAAAAACCACACCTACACCGAAGCAATTGCAAAGCTCGACCACACGGACAAAAACGACGATGGTCACTGCGATGTCTGCGATACCTTGACCTGCACCAACCATCAGCCCATTTTGGTCCCCGAGGTTCCCGCCACCTGCGAGGAAAGCGGCACCACAGCGGGCACCAAGTGCAGCATCTGCGGTGAGACCGTCAGCGGCTTTAAGACCATCCCCGCCTTGGGCCACGATGAGATTCCCGACGACGAGATCCTGCCCACCTGTGAGGAGGACGGTCTCTCCGAGGGCAGCCACTGCAAGCGCTGCGGCAAAATCATCAACGAGCAGACCGTACTGCCCGCAACCGGACATACGGAAGTGATTGACAACGCCAAGGCAGCCACCTGTACAGAGGATGGTCTTACGGAAGGCAAACACTGCGAGGTATGTAAAAAGGTACTGGCAGAGCAGAAGCCCATCCCCGCCTTGGGCCACAAGGAAACGATTACCAAGGGCACCCCTCCCACCTGCACAGAAGGCGGCACAAGCGACGAGCTTAGCTGCTCCGTCTGCAAAATCATCCTGCAGCCCTCTGTATCCATTGCCGCCCTGGGCCATGAATACAAGAACGGATTCTGCATCCGCTGCAAGGAACCCGATTGCTTCACCGGCACCTGCGGTGATAGCTTGAGCTGGAAGCTGGATATCACCTCCGGCACCCTGACCATCAGCGGGACAGGCCCCATGTACGATTACGACGGCACCATAACCGAATGGGACGGGTATGACAGCTGTGTGATCACCCGCGTCATCGTAGAGGAGGGGGTCACCTCCATCGGTGCCTGCGCCTTTATGAACAGCTCCACGCTGACGGAAGTACGTCTGCCCTCCACCTTGGAATCCATCGGAAAGCGCAGCTTCACCGCCTGCCCCAACATCAGCGATGTGTATTATGCAGGCAGCGCAAGTGAATTCAAGGCACTGTTTGCTCCCGAGCATTGGGGTCAGTTCTATGACACCGTAGAATTCCACTACGCAAAGGTTGATCCGACACCTACACCTACACCTACTCCCACGCCTACCCCCACTCCCACGCCTACGCCCACGCCTACTCCCACTCCCACGCCCACTCCCGTCCCCGTTGAAAATCCCTTCAAGGACGTCAGTGAGCAGGACTGGTACTACAATCCCGTTATGTGGGCAAAGGAAAATGAAGTAACCGGCGGCAAGACCGCAGATACCTTCGCCCCCAATGAAAGCTGCACCCGTGCACAGGTAGTCACTTTCCTCTGGGCAGCAGCAGGCAAGCCCGCTCCCAAGACCACAGTCAATCCCTTTGATGACGTGGCAGACGATGCATGGTATCTGAATCCCGTACTGTGGGCTGTAGAAAACGGCATCACAAGCGGCATCAGCAAGCGTGAGTTTGGTCCCGAGCAGACCTGTACACGCGCGCAGGTAGTTACCTTCCTGTATGCTTCCGCAGGGAAGCCCGCGCCCGCAAGCAGCAGCATTCCCTTCACGGACGTCAGTTTCACCGACTGGTTTGTGAACCCCGTGCTGTGGGCTGTGGAAAACGACATTACAGGCGGTATCGGCAACAATATGTTCGGCCCCAACGACACCTGCACCCGTGCACAGGTGGTCACCTTCCTGTACAAGGCAAGCCAATTGGAAAAATAACCACATACAAAAAACCACAGGAAACTATCCCTGTGGTTTTTCGTCATTATGGGTAAAGTGTAACACATGGCATTTCTTTCCATGGGCTTTTGTGTTATGATGACTTTATCAATCAATCATAAGAAGGTCGTTACTATGAAGCGTCTCAAACGCATAGGCATTGTACTGTTGGCACTGATGGTTCTGTGCGGTACCGCAGTGGGCATTTACGCCGCCGACTATTATCACATGGATGAACAGGCCGTCACCGCCATGGCAGGCAGTGATACCGTCATCGTCACCAACGAAAAGGGGCTTGCGGTATTCGCTCCCACAGACCCAAAAATCGGTCTGGTCTTCTACCCGGGCGGCAAGGTGGAATACACCGCTTACGCACCTCTCATGAAAATGCTGGCGGATAACGGCATCCTGTGTGTCATCCCCAAGATGCCTTTGAATCTGGCGGTCATGGACATGGATGCCGCAAAGGACATCCTCCCCCAATTTCCCGACATCGACACATGGTACATCGGCGGTCACAGCTTGGGCGGCTCCATGGCCGCAAGCTATGCAGCAGAGTCCGAGGATTTTGCGGGACTTGTACTGCTGGCCTCCTACTCCACCGCCGATCTTTCCAAGTCCGATTTACGGGCATTGAGCATTTACGGCACCCGTGACGGTGTACTGAACATGGATTCCTACAAGGAGTATCTCCCCAACCTCCCAACCGACACCACGGAAATGGTTCTTGAGGGCGGCAACCATGCGCAATTCGGCAGCTACGGCAAGCAGGAAGGTGACGGCGATGCACTCATCGGAGAATTTGAGCAGCAGGTACAAACCATATCTGAAATTTTGTATTTCACGGGTTTGTCCGAGCCCGAGCTTCCCGAATATGAATCGGAGCAGTATACATTTTGGGTAGAACGCGAAGGCAAGGCGACCTTACGCTCCGTACTGACCTTGATCCCCCAAACAGGACAATTCGTACTTTCCGAGCCTGTTTACTCCTCCCGCTTCAACGGCGGATCCTACATCATCGAAAACAACATTCTAACCTGTTTCAATCACAGCGGCGAAGCCCTGTACCGCTTCGATGTCACAGACTACGGCATGATTTACCGCGCTGCCGACTCGGAAGATATTTACGCCCACGGCTCGATCTTGGACAGTGATCCCAACGCCCAAGCTCCCGTCCCCGACGGGGCGGTCTACGGACAGCTGATGATCTGCTATTGACACGGAACCTGCATTTCTTCTAATAATACTGCCATACAGAAACCACCCTACAACGTAAGGAGCATCGTCCCCGATGCTCCGCTACCTCCGCAGTCGAAATAATTTCCATTTTCCGTCCATCGGCAATTATTCAACTACAGGAAAACGGAGCGTCCGGGAGGACGCTCCCCACATCTTATCTAATATAAAAAGCACTCCGATTTAGGCGGGTGTCCGTAAAACAGTTAAGCGTCCCTATGAAAAATTCATAGGGACGCTTGAGACTGTCAAAAAACGCACCGCACACCTTGGCCCCCTCTGACGAGGGGGCTGTCGAGCGTAGCGAGACTGGGGGAGAGACACCATAAATGCGAGTTTTTGCCTGAAATTTTGCTGTTTTTGATAATCTCTCCCTCCGTCAGCCTTCGGCTGACACCTCCCTCATCAGAGGGAGGCGAGGGGAAAACCGTTCTTTGACAGACTCAAAAATCCCTCCTGCCAAGGCAGGAGGGATTTTTTGTATTACAGATACCAGATGTTGTTTGCGTAGTCGCGGATGGAGCGGTCTGCTGCGAAGATGCCGGATTCGGCAATGTTCATCAGAGACTTCTTTGCGCGCAGAGTGGTGTCAGCCATCACGTCGTACATGTTGTCGGCAACGTCAACGTAGTTGTCGAAGTCAGCCATGAGCATGTACTGGTCGCCGCCGTACAGCAGAGCATTTGCCAGATCGGAGTAGCTCTTGCCGTCGGAGAAGCCAACGTTCATGTGGTGGATCACAGACTTCAGACGAGAGCTGCGGTTGAAATAATCCAGAGGATTGTAGTTGCCGCGGAGAGCTTCTACTTCGGGAGTCTTCAGACCGAACAGGAACATATTTTCATCGCCCAGACGTTCGTACATTTCAACGTTTGCGCCGTCCAGAGTACCGATGGTCAGAGCGCCGTTCATCATCAGCTTCATGTTGCCGGTGCCGGATGCTTCCTTACCTGCGGTGGAGATCTGTTCGGAGATCTGAGCAGCGGGCATCAGACGTTCAGCAGCGGAAACACGGTAGTTTTCCAGGAAGAATACCTGCAGCTTGCCCTTGCACAGAGGATCGTTGTTGATGTCCTTGGACAGGGAGCACAGCAGCTCAATGATACGCTTAGCTACCTTGTAGCCTGCAGCTGCCTTTGCACCGAATACATAGGTACGGGGTACGAAGGGCGCATTGGGGTTTGCGTGGATGAAGTTGCGGTCATTGATAATGCGCATTGCGCACAGCAGCTGACGCTTGTACTCGTGCAGACGCTTCACCTGTACGTTCAGAACTGCGTTGGGATCCATGAGGAAATCGGGCTGGTTGCGCTGTGCAAACTGAGCGAAACGAACCTTGTTTTCATACTTGATTTCTTCCAGACGCTTGAGAACGGTCTTGTCGTCAGCGAACTTCTTCAGACCCTGCAGCTCTTCTGCGTCAATCAGATAGCCGTCGCCGATCAGATCGCTGATCAGACCATGCAGGCCGGGGTTGACCTGTGCCAGCCAGCGGCGGTGGTCAACACCATTGGTAACAAAGGTGAACTTATCGGGCTCGATGGAGTTCAGGTCACGGAACAGGTCGCGCTTGAGAATGTCGCCGTGGAGGCCGGAAACGCCGTTGACCTTATAGCAAGCGGACAGACACATATTGGCCATGTGAACCTGACCGTTGAAGATGATGGAGTTGCGGTTGGTAGCTTCGCCTTCGCCGAACCAGCCAACCAGAGTCTGTCTCCAGCGCTTGTTGATTTCGCAAACGATTTCCCAGATACGGGGCAGGATGCGCTGTACCAGATCCTGAGGCCACTTTTCCAGAGCTTCGGACAGGATGGTGTGGTTGGTGTAAGCAACGGACTTGCTGACCAGATTCCATGCTTCGTCCCAGCCCATGCCATGTTCGTCCATGAACAGACGCATCAGTTCGGGGATGATCAGGGTGGGGTGGGTGTCGTTGATCTGGATGACATGATGTTCGGGGAAGCTGCGCAGGTCGCCCCACTGTGCCAGGTGATCGCGAACGATGGTCTGTGCGGTAGCGGAAACGAAGAAGTACTGCTGCTTCAGACGCAGGGTCTTGCCTTCGATGTGGTCGTCGGCGGGGTACAGGATCTTGGTGATCACTTCAGCCATGGTACGTTCTTCCATGGACTTAACGTATGCACCGGTGGAGAACAGGAACATATCCAGGTCCTTGGGAGACTTAGCGTCCCACAGACGCAGGGTGTTGACCTGCTGGCCGTTGTAGCCTGCGATCAGCATATCGCGAGGCACGGCGATAACGGACTGGTAGCCTTCGTGGACAGCGGTGTACTTGCCTGCTGCATCCCACTTGGGGCTGATGTAGCCGCCGAAGCGAACTTCCACTTCTTCATCGTGGTGGGGAACCAGCCAGCCTTCCAGACCGGGGCCCCAGTTGTCGGCAACTTCGGTCTGCTGGCCGTTGCGGATCTGCTGTCTGAAAATGCCCAGCTCGTAGCAGATGGAGTAGCCCGCAGCATTGATGCCTTCGGATGCCATGGAGTCCATGAAGCAGGCAGCCAGACGGCCCAGACCGCCGTTGCCCAGACCTGCATCGGGTTCAGCCTCAAAGATGTCGCCGGCCTGGAAGCCCATTTCTTCCAGAGCCTGGGTCAGCTGGTCGCCGCAGCCCAGATTGTACGCATTCTTCATGAGAGAACGGCCAATCAGGAATTCCATGGACATGTAGTGAACCTTCTTGCCCTTGTTATTCTGCTTGCTGGCAGTCTTCAGACGGCTCATCAGCTCGCGGATTACCATAGCACAAGCCTGGAACACCTGTTCGTCGGATGCTTCTGCGCTGGTCACTGCAAAATAGGCACACAGCTTATCCTCGATGGCGCTGCGCATCTCATTTACAGAGATTTCACTCAGTTTCATAAAGCTTTTTCTTCCTTCCAATATAGAAATTGACAATTGATAGCCTGACACAAAAATCCACTCTTGTGGTGTCAAGGATTTCTGAGGGCATAGGCTCAGGCAGGGCAAGCTCCCTCGTTGGATTTTACTGCCATGCCAACGACTACACCCTCAAAAAGATGGGGAATTCGATCTATCAGGCAAAACACAGAACGACACGGCACCGCAAAGCAGCGCCGTGTCTGCGTTCTAAGTTGCGTAAATATTAGGTGGTGTAGCCTCTGGGGATCACCACGGGTACGGATTCGCTGCCGATCAGTTCCTTAGAGGTCTCAACGCGTACGTACTTGTCAGCAATGACGTTCTTCAGAGTAACGCCGTCGCCAATGTAAGCGTCGCGCATGATGATGCAGTTTTCAAGGACGGAGCCCTTGCCAACATGCACACCGGGAGACAGGATGCTGTTCTTAACAACGCCTTCAATGAAGCAGCCGTCGGAAACCAGGGAGTTAACGACCTTGGATTCTTCGGAGTAGTAGGTGGAGACGTCTGCTCTGTCATTGGTGAGAACGGGACGTTCTACGGGGAACAGGGACTTTCTGTTTTCCTTGCACAGCATATCCATGTTAGCCTTCAGGTAGTCAGCAATGGACTTGATCTGAACTGCGTAACCGTCGTGCAGGTAAACCTTGATCTTGCCGCCGCGCTTCAGGTATTCATTGATACCTGCATCGTGGAATGCGTAACGCATATGAGCAGCTGCATAGTCCAGCATTTCCAGCAGAACTTCCTTGTTCAGAATGAACACTTCCAGATCGGCTGCGCCTTCAACGGTGCTGCCTGCGCGCTGATACAGCGTATCGGTAACAAAGCCCTGTTCGTCGGTAGTATACTTGTGATATTCGCCTTCGTCAAGACCTTCTTTGCAAACAATGGTCACACCTGCGCCGGAAGCTACGTGAGCCTTCAGAACAGCCTTCAGGTCGATGTTGATTACCAGGTTGCCGGGCATAATCACAATGTGGTTTTCCTTAATGCGGCGCAGATCGCTTTCTGCTGCCAGCAGTGCTTCCAGCAGACCGCTGTAAGCGCCCTTATTGCCGCCCATGCTGAAGGGAGGCAGCAGACGCAGGCCGCCGTTCTTCTTGGACATATCCCAGTCCTTGCCGCTGCCGATGTGGTCCATCAGAGACTGGTAGTCCTTCTGCATGACTACGTCAACGTTATAAACACCGGCTGCCTTCATGTTGGACAGTGCAAAGTCCACCAGACGGTAACGGCCGGCAAAGGTCAGAGCAGAAGCAGTTCTGGCTTCGACCAGTGCGCCCAGCTCGGGAGAGCCGCGATATGCGCTGATAATACCGTGAAGATCCATCATAATTACTTACCCTCCACACTTTCATAAATCATGGCGCCTGCTGCAACTGCTGCGCCTTCACCGATGGTAACGTCGGGACCGACGGTAGCTACGCCCCATTCTTCGGAGCCATCGGGCTGAGTACCTACATGAGCGCCGGACTTGATCACAGCGTTTTCGCCTACGATTGCATATTCAACAACTGCGCCGGGTTCAACAACGACACCGGGCATCAGTACGGAATAGCTGACCAGTGCGCCTTCGCCGATGATGCAGGAGTTGGACAGAACGGAGTTTTCAACCTTGCCTTCCACTTCACAGCCTTCAGTGATGATGGAGTGGT
>JAFQDR010000029.1 GCA_017415945.1 Oscillospiraceae bacterium | reverse complement strand
AGCAAGATAAAATATAGGTAATAAAAAAGTAACGCTACCGTGCGGTTGGCGTTACTTATAATGCACCTTCAGGTGCGGCTGGTATATGGCCCTTATAGGGCCGTTATTCAAACCCCACGTTTTACGTGGGGTTTATGATTTCATCAGATAGACACGTAGCAGTGCCAGTCGTCTTCGTTGTAGTGCTTGATGACGGTGAAGCCGTTCTTTTCAATGGCTGCGCGCACCTCATCCTGACGGCCTTCGATGATGCCGCTGGCGATGAAGGTGCCGCCCTCCTTCAGGAACTCCTTCACGAAGCCCGACAGAGGAATAATTACGTCGGAGACGATGTTAGCGGTGACGATGTCGTAGCCTGCGCCCAGAGCCTTGCGCATCCCCTTATCGGTGAGCACGTCCCCTGCGCGGATGTCGAACCGGTCGGCGGTGATGCCGTTCAATGCGGCGTTGGACAGTGCCACCTCGGGGGCATTGGGGTCGATGTCGCAGCCTGCGCAGCGGTCACAGCCAAGAATGATGGCGCCGATGCCCAGAATGCCGCTGCCGCAGCCCAAGTCCAGAACGGTCTTGCCCTTGGCTGCTACGTCCTCCAAGGCTGCCAGACACATCTTGGTGGTGGCGTGGCTGCCTGTGCCGAAGATCAGACCGGGATCCAGCTTCAGAGGCAGTCTGCCATTGTCGGGCACCTGCTCCCATTCGGGCACGACCACCAGCTTATTGCCCACCTCGATGGGCTTGTAGTATTCCTTCCAGTTGTTTTCCCAGTCGCTGTCTTCCACGAAGGCGGTCTCGGGCATTTCCCCAAGGAAGTTGGCAACGGCGTTCAGAATCGCCTTTCCGTCTTCGTCGTCGGAGAGATAGAACTTAATGCGGGAGATACCCTTGTATTTGTTTTCCAGTTCTTCGTCCACATAGTCCCAGTATTCGTGGTTGTGTTCGAGGAAGTCCTGGAAATCGGCTTCGTCTTCCATAATCATTCCGCCTACGCCAAGGTCAGCCAGCTTCCAGCTCATAACCTCGGGGTCGGTGGTGCAGTTTACGATAACTTCGATCCAGCGCATAACAACGCCTCCTGTGTTTATAGTAATGATTTATTGTAGCATATGTGCGATGGGATGTCAAAATGAGCGTAGAACAAGGGAGTGGAAATTGTGGATAATAACAGAATTTAACTTTTCTTTTTTTGAGTAAAGGTATATAATGATACTGATAAATGCAGTGCGCTTGTATTGCGGGATATGTGTTTTATCGCCAAACTCGTTTCGGAGGGGTCTGTATGCGGTTTTGTAAGAAAATTTGTTCGGTCCTTTTGGTTATCAGCATTCTATTGCCATTTCTGGTGCTGCCCGCCGCTGCCGGTGTGACGGAAAGATATACAATGAAGGTGGGGGAAACAAAAACCATCTATATTGAAACCAAGGGCAAAGCAGCGGAGAATGTTCGGTGGTATTCCAACAGCTCCGCAGTGCGCGTACTGTCTTATAACAGCTATTCCTGTACGGTGGAGGCGGTTCAGTCAACGAGTACTCCGGTTATTGTACGTTGTGATTACAATTATTGGGACTATCGAGGGATGTATTCATACTTGCTCTCCGATTATTTCGATGCTCAAATTACGGTGAATGGCGGCAATTCCGGTGGTGGATTACCAAGCAATTCCGAGTATGGGTACACAAGCTTTGACTGCTCCGGTGTTTATATAGACATAGCGAAAGACAGGTATTCATACGTTAATGTGTATGTCAGCGGATTGTCTTCTGATACTTATCATTTTGAGTGGGGATACAGTGATACTAATGGACATTTTAGAATTAACAAGGAGAAAGAAAACGGAAATAATTTGTTGTTGAGACTGTATGGGTATGATGTCGGTAAGGGGGATTTGGAAGTACGTCTTTATGATGTAAATGGATATGTCAGAGATATTGCAACCCTTGATGTGGAAATTGTGTGTTCTCATATTTGGAATACCGGCAAGGTGACTAAGGAGCCTACCGAGGAAACGGAGGGTGAAAAGCGCTTCGTCTGCACGGTATGTGAAGAGACAAAGACGGAAGCGATTGCCAAGCTGCCTCATGAACATCAGTATACAGAAGAGGTAACGGCACCCACCTGTACAAAGGGCGGTTACACGACCTTCACCTGTAAGTGCGGCGAGAGCTACACAGACAAGGAAACTAAGGAGAGCGGCCATCGGTGGGATGAAGGCAAGGTGACTAAGGAACCTACCGAGGAAACGGAGGGTGAAAAGCGCTTCGTCTGCACAGTATGTGAAGAGACAAAGACGGAAGCGATTGCCAAGCTGCCTCATGAACATCAGTATATGGAAGAGGTAACGGCACCCACCTGTACAAAGGGCGGTTATACGACCTTCACTTGTAAGTGCGGCGAGAGCTACACAGACAAGGAAACCAAGGAGAGCGGCCATCGGTGGGATGAAGGCAAGGTGACTAAGGAGCCTACCGAGGAAACAGAGGGTGAAAAGCGCTTCGTCTGCACGGTATGTGAAGAGACAAAGACGGAAGCGATTGCCAAGCTGCCTCATGAACATCAGTATACAGAAGAGGTAACGGCACCCACCTGTACAAAAGACGGTTATACGACCTTCACTTGTAAATGCGGCGAGAGCTATGTGGATGCTTATGAAAAAAGCAAGGGGCATGGGTTTGTTGACGGTATCTGTATGGTATGTGGAGAAAAGGATCCCGATTATGTGGAGCCTACACCTGTGGTAACGCCTAAGCCTACCGTGGAACCGACACCCACACCGACGCCTACGCCCGAGCCTACGCCGGAACAGCCCAAGAATCCCTTTGAGGATGTGAAGGAGAGCGACTGGTACTACAACTCCGTTATGTGGGCAGTGGCAGCGAATGTGACCGGCGGTACAAGCCCCACCACATTCTCTCCCGAAAATCCCTGTACGCGCGGACAGGTCGTGACCTTCCTGTGGGCGGCCAACGGCAGACCTGAGCCCCCTGTTACCGGAAATCCCTTCACCGATGTAAGTGAAAGCGACTGGTACTACAAAGCAGTTCTGTGGGCGGTTGAAAACGGAATTACCAAGGGTACCTCCGCAACTACCTTCTCTCCCGAGCAGGACTGCACAAGAGCACAGATCGTGACCTTCCTGTATGCGGCGGAAAATAGACCCTTCGTCTATTCCTACGACAACAGTTTTACCGATGTGAAGGAAAGCGATTGGTTCTATGAACCTGTTATGTGGGCGGCAGAAAATGGCGTTACCGGTGGTATCGGTGGCGGCAAATTCGGCCCCAACAATGTCTGCACACGCGGGCAGATTGTGACCTTCCTGTTTAAGGTCAATGGCGACAAATAAATATTAAAATGCGTTTCGCCCCCTCGGATATACCGAGGGGGCGAAGTTTATATGTGTGCAGACGAACATTGTGACAAATCATAACCTCGGGTAAAACCCGAGGTTTGCTCTAAGCCTATAAGGCTATATTACTGGCCTAAGCCTAAAGGCTTATGAAAAGTTTGCCAGCCGCAATTCATTTACCTGGCTGCCCCTCTAAGAGGGGCACTTTTTATTTGCCCTTTTTTACTGGCTCCCCTGTGAAGGGGTCGATGTACTCTTTCAAACTCATTTGGTCTGCGAGATAATCTTCACGCAACTGATTCTGAATGTACTCTTTCATTGCCTTTTCGTTGCGTCCTACTGTACTTACATAGTACCCCGTACACCAGAATTTTCTATTCCCGTACTTGTACTTCAGATTCGCATGCCTGTCGAATATCATGATACTGCTTTTCCCTTTCAGATATCCCACTATCTGCGATACACTATACTTCGGTGGTATCTTCACAAGCATATGAACATGATCTGGGCACAGTTCTGCTTCTATAATTTCTATTCCCTTATACTCACACAACTGTCTCAAGATTTTTCCTACATCCCGCTTGATATCCTTATATATTGCTTGTCTTCTGTACTTCGGTGTAAATACAATATGGTACTTACATTCCCATGTAGTATGTGATAAACTATTCGTATCCTTATTTCCCATAAGGTGCCTCCTTTGTTTTTTGGTGTGGCTGGCAAACCCACTTCCATTTTAACCCAAGGAGGCTTTTTTTGTATAGCTATAAGCTTTTTGGAACCCCACGCATAGCGCGGGGTTTTCGGCTATGAACAAAAACGCCCCACCGTGATGGTGGGGCGTGGGATATATCGAATGTCGAATCAGTCCTTGCTGTCCATGATCAAGCCGTAGCCGCCGTCATTGCGGGTGTAGACAACGGAGAAGGTATCGTTTTCGTTGGAGTTTCTGAATGCGTAGAAGCTGTGGCCCAGCAGGTTCATCTGCAGGATGGCTTCTTCTACGGACATGGGATCGATGCTGAAGCGCTTGTTGCGGACGATCTTGAATTCTTCTTCGGGTTCCTCGGGGATGATGTGGATCTCACGCTCAAAGGCATCGGTGCGGATTCTCTTCTCCAGCTTGGTCTTGTTCTTGCGGATCTGACGCTCGATGGCAGCCACCGCAGAGTCGATGGAAGCACACATATCACTGGTCACTTCTTTTACGCGGTAGTACATGCCGTTGTTCTTCACGGTAACTTCTGCGATGTATCTGCCGCGCTCGGTGCTGAAGGTGACAAACGCTTCACTGTCGGACTTGAAATACTTCTGGATCTTGGAGATCTTCTTTTCCGCGTATTCCTTCATGGCAGGGGTAGCGTCCATTCTCTTTTCGGTGAATGTAAACTTCATCATAAAATCAGCTCCTTTGTGCTATTTGATAAGCCTCACGGGGTAGGTGAGTGGCTCGGGCCCGCTTATCTTGACTATATTATACCACATTTCAGGGAATTTGAAAGTGATTTGTGACAAGTCGCTGCAAAAATGTGTTTCCAGACAATAGATGCTTGTGAAAATTGTATAATCGGGAGAAATTGACTCCCTTCGCTGAAATACAATTGACTTTTGCGCGGAGATGCGATATGATATAGACAACGTGTTGGGAAGTGGGAAATGTGCTTTGCCGATACGTTTTTGCTTTTTATTGGCCAAATACGCCGCTTCGACGGAAATAGACCATGCTAAACCGCGGATACGGCGGTGGTGAAGCTTGCTCCTACGGTATACAATGGTATCACAGGATACAAAGGAACCGTTTTTGAGGAGGATATGATATGAACGGATATGAAGAAATGAATGGCTTCTGCGGAAGCTGCGGTGCCAAGCGAGAGACGAGCGCTCGGTTTTGCAGCCAATGCGGCGCAGCCTTTGAGGTCTATGAGACCTATGACGACGGGAACCGCTTTGACGGGGAACGGGCCAAGGATGCCTTTGAAAAGGGGTTCGGCTCTCTGCTGTACTTTTTGGAGCAGAAGGACTACATCCCCTATGAGCAGGAGGAAAACCGCTTCATCCACACAAATGTGGAGTATTACCGCCGCAAGTTCGACGAGATGCGGATGCTGAACCAGAAGGTCAGCCTGAACTGGTCGGCATTGTTCTTCGGCATCTTCTGGATGCTGTACCGCAAAATGTACGGTGTGGCCATCGCCGCGGTGGCGGCCACAGTGGTGGCGGGGCTGCTGGGCACCTTGGGCGGCGTGCTGGGGCTGGCACTGACTTTGTGCTACGGGCTGTTTGGCAATTACCTGTATATGATGACCGTGCAGAAGCGGGTGACGGATGCGCAAAAATTCGGCGAGCCCGCCCGCAGTCAGTATGTTGAAAAATACGCAGGCACCTCCAATACCGCTGTGATCATCGGCTTGGTGGTGGTCGGTCTGGGCAGTATTCCCTTCTGGCTGATGATGGGCATGAGCTTTTTGGGGATGCTGGCGGCTATGCTGTAAAGATATCAGAAGGAGTTGAGAGATATGGCAAAATTGTGTAAAAGCTGCGGCGCGTGGGTAGACGATGCCGCGAAGTTCTGCGAATACTGCGGCAATAACCTGTCCGATGTGGATGAGCCCGTGGTTGTGGATGCAGAGGCCGAAATCGTGGATGCGGAGATCATTCTGCCTCCCAAGCGTTACGACAGCCCCGCTGCGGATGCAAGGGAAGTCCGTGAGCGTTTGATCGGCACCAAGACGGAATATTACCTGCCTCATTTTGAGAAGATGGAGACCCTCAACAGCTTTACCGACTGGAACTGGGCGGCCTTTTTCTTCGGCTTCTGGTGGATGCTGTACCGCAAGATGTACGTCTTCGGTGCTGTAACGCTGGTAGCGACCGAGCTGCTGTCCCTGCTTACGATTCCCGGGCTGGGGCTTCTGGTAAGTCTTGCCATCGGCGTTGTGGGCAATTACCTGTACATGAAGGATATTGACAACCGCACGGAAAAGGCCATGAATATGCAGCCCGAGGAGCGGGAAATGTACATCGGCAAGAACAGCGGTACCGGTTGGACGGGAGTTGTGGTCGCATTTGTGGTCTTCCTTGTTTTGGGTATGCTCTTTGTATAATCGAAAGATAATAAAACAGCACCTCGGATTTCTGCGAGGTGCTGTTTTTTTGCCCTCTCCGCCCCTTGCGGGGCACCTCTCCCAAAGGGAGAGGCTGCGCTCCCCCTTTGGGGGAGCTGGCAGACACGAGGAACGAGGGTCTGACTGAGAGGGTATTTTTACTTTATTGGTAATCATGGTAAACCGTGCAGTTGGGGTGCTCTGCGGCAAAGGCCTTTACCGCATCTTCGGTAAGGTTGGGGTTTTCCCGCAGATCCAGCTCGGTCAGACTGTCCATGGGGATGTACTCCAAGTGTCTGTCCTGCACAAGGGCCTTGGACAGATCCAGCTTTTGCAGCTTGGTGAGCTTTGCCAATTCGCTGTGACCGTGGTAAATGGGGTTGCCGCTGAGGTACAGCTCTGTGAGCTCGGGCATAAGCCCCACCACCTTGATATTGGTGACCTGACAGCCGTTGGCGTTCAGATAGGTCAGCTTGGTGAGCGGCTCCAGCGCGTCAATGTTGGACAGGGGATTGCCGCTGAGATTCAGATAGGTCAGGGTGGGTACCTTGAACTTGCCGGAGAACCAGCCGATCTTGTTGCCGCTTACATCGACCTTTTCCAGCTTGATGCACTGCTGCAGGGAGGAAATATCCGTCAGACCCTTGTCCTTCAAATCCAGCTCCACTGCATCGGTGTAGAATTCCACACCACCGAGATTGAGCTTTTTGATGAGGTACTCATAGCTGGTATGGATGGTGCAGCGGGGCAGTGCGGCGGTCAAGGCATCCCGATCGTCCACAGTGATCCACAGATAGCCGGCTCTCAGTGTGGTCAAGCCTGTGAGCTTGTGGAGCTGGGAAAAATCCGTAATGGCGGTGTTGTCGATGACCAAGGTGCGCAGATCGGGCTTGTCAAACAGGGGAGACAGGTCGGACACGGGATTGTCGGACAGATCCACGGACATGAGCTTGCTGCTGCCCCGGAGGAACTCGATATCGGTGAGCCCGCAGTTCACAAGGCTGACCGTCACCAGGTTTTGGATTTTGGCAAAATTGGCCTTGTCTTCCTCGGTGAAGCTCACATTCTCGAAGAAGACGGCGGTGTCGCTGCGGCTGATGGTCTCGCCCGCGATCTCCACGGTTTTATAGTAGCCGATGGCCTCCTTGTATTCCTCCAGCAGTGCTTCCAGCTCGTCGTTGGTCTCATACAGCTCCATGCGGGAGGTCACCACCTGAATGGCCTTGTTGGTGTTGCCCCCTGCGTGCCATGCCTTTGCCAGACCTACCGCAGCCTCATGGGTGGGGTCTACGGCGTAGGCAGCCTCGAAGGCTTCCACGGCGGATTCATAGTCGGCGGCATCCATGGCGGAGTAGCCGTAGTTCATGTTGTTTTCGTATTTTAGAGCCAGTGCGCTGTTTGCCACCACCAGCATGAGCGCGGAAATCGCCACTGCGGTGATGAGTATGGCCACCAGTCCGATGCGCAGCCTGCGGTTACGCAGCTCGTTGATCAGAGATTTCATAGTATCCTTCCTTTATGGAATGATGGTATTCCTATTATATGTAATCCCAGTCATTCTATCATATTGTGATGGGAATTTCCAGACTGAAGTTTATGACGGGGAAACAGCGGAAAAGTTTCGACGGAAGGGGAAAGTGGGACTATGAAAAAACAAAAAAGAGCCACTCTTGGTCATCCGAGGGTGGCTATTTGTGCGGTAGAAGCGGCGGCAGCAGGGCAACGCATAAAACGCGTTGTTCTGCCGACGGAGCCTTACCTTACTCCGTCGGTTAGCGGCCGCCCTTGGGTGCGGCGGTGGTTTATTGGTGGTGTAGGGACCGTCGCCCTCGACGGTCCGCAAGGTCTTCGCACATACAGAATTTGTGCACCATCGTAGGGAGCGTCCTCCCGGACGCTCCGTTTGGTTCGCAGTCGAAAAGGTTTCCGTTTTTTGTCCATAGGCAATCTACTTACTGCGTCATTGCGGAGCATCGGGGACGATGCTCCCTACGTGGGGTGCGGTGAATAAACCCGTTTTTGGCGGTGTTTTTTGTGCGGTGCGCATAAAAATTTTGGGATTTTGTTCGATTTTACCGAAAATGGGCTTGATATATATAGTATATATCGTAGAATAAACAAAATACCTTTGCTTCGGTGAAGTGAAAGAGAGGTCCTTGCAATGAAAAAACGATTGCTAAGCTTTTTGTTTGTGCTGATTCTGCTTTGCGCCGCTATGTCCGTGTTTGCCTTTGCGGATGAGGGCGACGCAGCTGCGGAAAATTGGTATGAAGATGAAACGGGTTGGTGGGAGAATGAATACGAGAATACCTGGCCCGAAATGAATTATGACACCGCAATGTATGAAAAACATTTTTCCTACACACTGAATAATGGCGTTCTGACCATTTCCGGCAACGGCAATTTTAGGGGGATGTACATGTTTAGTGACTGGGATGGCTCCGAGAAATTTACCGAGGTAGTATTTTCCGAGGGAATCACCGGTATTGGCGGCAGTGTGTTCAATTGGAATGAAAACTTGAAAAAGGTTACACTGCCTTCCACTTTGACGTACATAGGCCCCTCAGCCTTTTACTATTGTTCGTCGCTGAAGGAAATCTCCATTCCCGACAATGTGTGGGGCATTGGCGATGCCGCTTTTAAAGACTGCTCCTCTCTGCGGACGGTAAAGCTCCCTGCGGGGCTGACAAAGATGAGTGCAGGTGCATTCGGGTATTGCTCAAGCCTTAAGGAAATTACCATTCCCGATGGTGTGCAGCGCATCCGTCATGAGACCTTTGCATATTGCGAATCATTGACTACTGTTAAGCTGCCGGCAAATTTGAAGGCAATCGATTCCGATGCGTTTGTTGTTTGTACTTCGTTGAAGGAAATCCATGTGCCCGAGGGAACTGTCCGTATCGGAGAATATGCCTTTTCCGGATGCTCCGCCTTGAACTCCGTGACGCTGCCGGATTCTTTGGAGACCATCGAATACGCTGCGTTCAACGGCTGTGAAAAGCTGGCGACGGTTACTATGGGCAATGGTCTGACGAAGATGGAAAACGATGTGTTTTCCGGCTGCAGTGCCCTGCAGAAAATCACTCTGCCCGACAGCTTAACCGAAATGGGCGAAAGCTGCTTCTACGGCTGCACCTCTCTGCGTACAGCAGAGCTTTCCGCAGGCTTGGTTGAGATTCCTCAGTATGCTTTTTATGAATCCGGTCTTACAAAAATCGTCATTCCCGATGGTGTTGATAAAATCGAGTATTCTGCTTTTTGGGGCTGCAAGAATTTGGCATCCGTGCAGTTTCCCTCTACCTTGACGACCATAGAAGCCGGCGCTTTTTGGGGCTGCAGCAAGCTGCAGAAAATTGAGTTCCCCGAGAGCCTGGTTATGATCGGTGAGAAAGCTTTTATGTCCTGTGAGCTGCTGGCTTCCGTAAAAATGCCCGAGACCATGGACGGTATCGGCGCATACGCATTTTCTCAGTGTTACAAGCTGAAGGAAATCACGGTTCCCGAGGGGGTTTCTACCCTGTGCTGCAGCTTCTTCAACTGCAGCGCCTTGGAATCCATCAAACTTCCGAGCACTCTGCTCAAAATTGAATCCAATGGTAGGTTCGTGTATGACGTATTCGAAGGTGATGGCGCATTTGAAGGATGCGGAGCCTTGAAGGAAATCATCATTCCCGAAGGAACCACAGAAATCGGTGGTGAGGCCTTTTGGGGATGCAGCTCCTTGCAGAAGGTGATCTTCCCTAAAAGCCTCCAGAGCATTGGGGATAAGGCGTTTTGCTCTACACCCATTGCGGAAGCAGTGCTGTATGACGGGCTGCTTGAACTCGGCGAAAAAGCATTCTCCGGCTGTTCCAAACTGACCCGTGCTGTGTTGCCGGGGTCATTGGGTATCATTGAAAATAACACATTTTATGGCTGCAAAAAATTGAAGGATGTTGAGTTGGGCGAAGGCATTACAAAAATTGTGGGGGAGGCCTTTGGAGGCTGTGCTGCATTGAGTGAGATTGAGCTGCCCTCTACCTTGGTTGCTTTAGGTGGCTCCGAAATAGATCCTTTTATGACTTCGGGGTGTTTCTGCGGATGTGAATCTCTCAAGGAAATCCATATTCCCGATGGAGTTTTGGTTCTTCACAAGGAAACATTTAGAGACTGTAAAAGCCTAAAAACTGTGACACTTTCCAAAAATCTGACGGAAATCGGCAGTTGGGTGTTTAAGAATTGTACTTCACTGGAGAGTGTGGAAATTCCCGCAAGTGTTGTTGTGATTGGTGATGGGGTATTCGAAAACTGTTCCGCACTGAAGTCTGCAACATTCAGTGATGGGATTACCAAAATGTCGAGTGACCTGTTTGCTGGATGTACGTCTTTGAAAACTGCTAATATACCACAAACTGTGGTTGAAATTGACAGTCAGGCTTTCTTGAACTGTGAAAAGCTGCAGACAAATCTTCCCGATAAGCTTGAAAGTGTTGGGGAATCTGCGTTCAAGGGCTGTAAAGCGCTGAAAATCGATAGCTTCCCCGAAACAATCACTGTGCTTTCTGACTATGCATTTGCCGGATGCGAATCCTTAAAGACGGTTGTGCTTTCCGATAACCTCAGTAAATTTGGTGAGTATGTATTTTCCGAATGTAAGGGTCTGGTATCGGCAGAGCTTCCCGACACTGTTACCACGATGGTAGGTACTTTTGAAGGCTGCAGTTCGCTGAAGTCCTTTGTGATGCCCGCCGGCGTGACGGAGCTGAACGCGACATTCCGTTATTGTAAAGCACTTAGTTCTGTTCAGCTCAATGAAGGGTTGACAGTTATGTGCGGCTACTACGAAACCTATATGAGAGATAAGTATGGCAATATAGTATACGTTATTGAACACAATGAACAGCCCTTCGAAGGTTGTACTTCTCTGAAGAGCATTGAGTTGCCGAAATCTTTGCAGAGTATTGGTAAATGGGCTTTTAAGAACTGTACAGCATTGGAAAAGGTTGTATTCAATGGGGATGTGAGCATTGATTCCGACTCGGGATTTGTTATTATTAAACCCGTGTTCTGGGTAGAGCGGGACAGCACACCGATGGAATATGCGATTGATTACAATATTCCTTATCGTATCAATGGGGAACCGGATGTGACACCTACACCCACACCCACTCCTACGCCCACGCCGACTCCGACTCCCACACCGACTCCGAGTCCCACACCCACGCCTACTCCCACACCCACTCCCAGTCCTACGCCCACCCCTGTGGTGACTCCCGAGCCCACACCTGCTGTAACACCTACGCCCACACCCACACCGTCCGTACCTGTTGAAAATCCCTTCACAGACGTGGCGGATAATGCGTGGTATGCGGCTCCCGTTCTGTGGGCAAAGGAAAACAATGTCACCGGCGGTACCTCTGCCACCACATTCGGCCCCGATGACGGCTGCACTCGTGCGCAGGTGGTGACCTTCCTGTGGGCAGCGAACGGCAAGCCCGAGCCCAAGAGCATGAACAATCCCTTCAGCGACGTAGCAGACGATGCTTGGTACCTGAAGCCTGTGCTGTGGGCAGTGGAACAGGGCATCACCGGCGGCGTAGCGGAAGGCAAGTTTGGTCCCGACCAGACCTGCACTCGTGCGCAGATTGCGACTTTCCTCTATGCGGCAAATGGTAAGCCCGAGGTAAGCGGAAAGAGCAGCTTCAAGGACGTTGCAGACAGCGACTGGTTTGCAAAGCCTGTTATTTGGGCGGCAGAAAACGAAGTCACCGGCGGAATCGGTGACGGCAAGTTTGGCCCGAATAATACCTGTACACGTGCGCAGGTTGTAACATTCCTGTATAAGGTATACGGAAACAAGTAAATAGAATAGCGAAACACCCTCGACGCTTGTCGGGGGTGTTTTTGTGCGGAGGATGCGGGCGAACGCTACCGAAAAGGACTCTCATACCGACCGTAACGGCGACGAGCCTGCGAGGAGCCGTGGAGTGGAGAGTATCCCCTCGATAAGCAACAGACCGATGGGGACGATGCCACACCATAGGGGATACACTCCACTGCGCTTCACTCGTTCCTCGTTTCGCTCCGGTCGGTATGACAGCGAGATTTGGAGTGTTGCCGCGAACGGCAGGGGACGGACAACGGGACAGAGAGCTGTTTATGTTTTTCGCTAAGGGATGTAGGCACTGAAATAGGGCGAAATGTACGTCACGCATGGCAAAATCGTTACCGTGCCGAGCTGAAAAAACATTAAAAATGTAGGTACGAGCTGAAAAGGTTGTAATATGGTAAAAAGTGTGATATTCTACATGATGGCACATCATGTGCCGTATTGACACGCCGAAGCCATCGGCGCAGTTTTAGGAGGAAAATATGAAAAACACAGAAAAGACAATGGACAAGGTAGTAGCCCTGTGCAAGAACCGCGGTTTTGTTTACGCAGGCAGCGAAATTTACGGCGGTCTGGCTAACACTTGGGACTACGGCCCTCTGGGCGTTGAATTCAAGAACAACGTCAAGAAAGCATGGTGGAAGAAGTTCGTTCAGGAAAATCCCTACAACGTAGGTCTGGACGCAGCGATCCTGATGAATCCTCAGGTTTGGGTGGCATCCGGCCACGTCGCAACCTTTAACGATCCCCTGATCGACTGCAAGAGCTGTAAGTCCCGCCACAGAGCTGACAAGCTCATCGAGGACTGGAACCATGAACAGGGCATCACCGATGTCATTGTTGAAGCAATGGATAACGACGGTATGATGGCTTACATCCGCGAAAAGGGCATCACCTGCCCCGAATGCGGCAAGTCCGACTTTACCGATGTTCGTAAGTTTAACCTTATGTTCAAGACCTTCCAGGGTGTTAACGAGGATACCGCAGCTACCGTTTACCTGCGTCCCGAAACCGCTCAGGGCATTTTTGTCAACTTCCTGAACATTCAGCGTACCACCCGTAAGAAGATCCCCTTCGGCGTTTGCCAGATCGGCAAGTCCTTCCGTAACGAAATCACTCCCGGCAACTTCACCTTCCGTACCCGTGAATTCGAACAGATGGAACTGGAATTCTTCTGCGAACCCGGCACCGAACTGGAATGGTTTGCTTACTGGAAGAACTACTGCCGCAAGTGGCTGGACGATCTGGGCATGAAGGAAGAAAACATCCGCATGCGTGATCACGAACCCGAAGAACTGAGCCACTACTCCAATGCTACCACCGACTTTGAATATCTGTTCCCCTTCGGCTGGGGCGAGCTGTGGGGCGTTGCTTCCCGTACCGACTTCGACCTGACCGCTCACCAGACTACCTCCGGCAAGGATCAGAGCTACTACGATCAGGAAAAGAACCGGCGCTACATCCCCTACGTCATCGAACCCTCTCTGGGTGCTGACCGTGTGGCTCTGGCATTCCTGGTGGAAGCATACGACGAAGAAGTGGTTGACCCCGCTAAGAACGACGTTCGTACCGTTCTGCACCTGCACCCCGCACTGGCTCCCTTCAAGTGCGCAGTTCTGCCTCTGAGCAAGAAGCTGGGCGGCAAGGCACAGGAAATCTACGCAGAGCTCTCCAAGCACTTCATGGTAGACTACGACGAAGCAGGCTCCATCGGCAAGCGTTACCGCCGTCAGGACGAAATCGGCACGCCTCTGTGCATCACCGTTGACTTCGAAACCGTCGGCGATGACAAGGTTGCTGCTGACAACTGCGTCACCGTCCGTGACCGCGATACCATGGAACAGGTTCGTATCCCCGTTGACCGGCTGGTGGACTACGTTTCCAAGAAGATCGCATTCTAAAAACCGCGAGCGTTTCTGCTGAAACGCCCTATCGGCTGATGCCGACGCAATTTCAAGGGGAACCTTGGTTGGTTCCCCTTGAGAACCCCTCCTTCACTGACTGCCGCCGTATATGGCAGAAACTGAAATCAAGAGAAAAACAAATAGAAATAAGAAAGGTGAGTATGTCCTATGAAAGACGGATTTGTAAAAGTAGCGGCCGCTTCTCCCGTAATCAAGGTTGCCGATCCTGCTTACAATGCACAGCGTGTCATTGAAAGCATCAAGGCGGCACAGGAAAAGGGCGTAAAGGTTCTGGTATTCCCCGAACTGACCCTGACCGGCGTGACCTGCTATGACCTGATCGGTTATCGCAATCTGCTGAACGCTGCGGAACGTGCCCTGTGCACCGTAGTGGAAGCAACGGAAGGCATTGATATGCTGGTATTCGTTGGTCTGCACTATGCTCTGGGCGGTCAGCTGTACAGCGTAGGCGCTGCCATCCACAACGGCGATCTGATCGCTATGGTACCCCGTACCGATGTGACCAACAGCCCCTTCTCCTATCCCGATGAAGATGTGACTGAGGTCGTTGTAGGCGGCAAGTATGTGACCGCTCTGACCAATGACGTGGTATTCCCCTCCAACGTAAACAAGGATCTGACCGTTGCTGTTGAAATCGGCGGCGATATGGACAGCCTGCTGGATCTGGGCGGCAACCACGCAGCCAACGGCGCGACCATCATCGCACAGATGGCTTCCTTCCCCGCAACCGTTACCAGCAAGGACGAAGCAACTCTGGATATCCGCTACCGCTCCAAGCATCTGATGGCAGGTATGATCATGGCTGCTCCCGGCAACGGCGAATCCACCACCGACAACGTATTCACCGGCCTGTGCATGGTCGCTGAAAACGGCGTTGTTCTGGCCTCCAAGGAAGAACCCAATGCAATGGCAGTCAGCGAAATCGACGTTGACCACATGATGAATATGCGCCGCAAGAACGGTGCCTTCGGCGCTTCCGATCTGGCATACAACGTAGCTGACTGGGGCATTGAAGAAGACGTCACCGAGCTGACCCGTCACTACCACAAGAACCCCCATCTGCCTGCTCTGGAAAAGGATATTCCTTCCTACTGCAAGCGCATGATCGACATTCAGGTAGAATCTCTGGTTCACCGTATGCAGTTTGCGGGTCTGACCCACTGCACCGTTGGTATCTCCGGCGGCGTTGACTCCACCCTGTGCGTCATGATCTGCGCAATGGCAATGAAGAAGATGGGCCTGCCCTCTACCAATGCGGTTGCGATCACCATGCCCTGCTTCGGTACCACCAGCCGTACCAAGTCCAACGCAATTGTTGTCTCCGAACAGTGGGGCTGCGACGTTCGCGTCATCGACATTACCAAGAACGTTCTGGTGCACTTTGACGATATCGGCCATGCTCACGATGACTACTCCGTAGCTTTCGAAAACGCACAGGCTCGTGAACGTACGCAGGTGCTCATGGACGTTGCAAACAAGATCAACGGTCTGCACGTTGGTACCGAAGACCTGTCCGAATATGTGGACGGCTGGTGCACCTACAACGGTGACCACACCTCCATGTACAACGTCAACATGGGTCTGACCAAGACTCAGGTTCGCGCTGCTGTTAAGTACATCGCTTCCACCACCGAAGACGAAGTACTGGCTGCTGCTCTGTGGGACGTTCTGGACTGCCCCGTATCTCCCGAACTGCTGCCCGTAACCGATGACACCATCGAGCAGAAGTCCGAAGAAGAAGTAGGCTCCTACTCCCTGCAGGACTTCTTCACCCACAAGATGCTCATTTGCGGCTTCACTCCCTCCAAGACTCTGCGTCTGGCTGAAATGGCTTACGGCGACGAGTTCAGCCGTGATGACCTGATCATGTGGCTCAAGAGCTACTGCGTACGTCTGTGCAGCCAGCAGTTTAAGCGCAGCTGCCTGATGGACGGCCCCGCAGTGGAAAACTTCTCCGTATCTCCCAGAAACGGTTTCCTGATGCCCTCCGACGCATCCGCAAACCTGTGGCTGAGCGAACTGGAAGAAATCTGATCCAATCTCAAATAAAAATCCCCGACGAGCAATCGTCGGGGATTTTTGTGTCTGAGGATGAATCGTTTACGATTCTATTGCGCTTTCCGTAGGGCGGGGAATTCAAATCTGATTAACATTGGCGTTTGAAACGTAGTTTTTATCCGTTGATGAAGCTGTCCAGATTCTGCTGCATTTGTGAGAGCAGGGAGGAATGCTCCATATCCCGCAGACGGGCCACCGCCTGCAAATGCTCGGTCATGGCGTTGGGGTAATCGGCAGGGGAGAGGTCTTTACCCTGTGCCCATGCAATACCCTCCAAGCCGTCGGACTCTATGAGCAGACGGTCAAGGGGGATTGTCTTTGCAAGATGCGCTATATTGGGATTGGACAGCTCGGGACCTATGGTGAACCAACAGCCTAAGTCCATATATTCGCTGAGGTGTTGGCCGCAGTCGTACCAGTGCACCAGATAGCGGTTTGGGTATTTGCGGATGGTATCCAAAATCTCCCCTTCCATGCCCTTGGTATGGAGGATCACAGGCTTATGGAGCCTTGCGGCCAATTCCAGCTGAGATTGAAATACTCTGCGCTGCACATCCATATCCACGGCGCACCATTCGCTGTCCAAGCCGATCTCCCCAATGATGGGGGCTTCCCGCAGGATGGGCTCCATATCCTCCCACGGTGTCGTATCTGCCTTCCACGGGTGAATGCCTGCGGAGATAACGGAAAACCCGGCTGATTTCAGGAAGGCGTATTCTTGGGGACTGTCGGCGTTGGGGATACAGCGGACACCTGCAAGATAGGGCAGCAGCTCTGCCGTGATGTGAATGTGAGCATCAATCATGGCGCAGAATATTGAAAATTTCTTTCCGCAGCTCCGACTGCTCATACAGCCAGTCACGGGATTTTTCTATGCCTGTCAGGTCGATCTCACGGGTGACACAGGCGGGGGACCCGCCCAGCACCACAATGCGGTCTGCCAGATACAGGGCCTCGTCAATGTCGTGGGTCACCAGCAGAGTGGTGCGCCCCAGCTCACGGCGGAGCCGCAGCAGCCAGTCCTGCATATCATTGCGGGTAATGACATCCAGTGCCCCGAAGGGCTCATCCAGCAGCATAATATCCGCACTGCACAGTGCCGTACGCAGGAAGGCAGCCCGCTGGCGCATACCCCCCGAAAGCTCGTGGGGGTATGCTTTTTCGTAGCCCTGCAAGCCAAAAACGGGGAACTCCCGCAAGGCTCTTTCGCGGGCTTCCTGTTTCTTTCCGTGGAGGGTGCCGTACAGGGTCACATTGTCCAGTATGGTTTTCCATGGCAGCAGCAGGTCGCTCTGGGGCATATAGGCAAAGTGAGAGCTGACCCCCGTTACGGGGCTGCCGTCTACATAGATCTCCCCACATTCGGGAGACAGCACCCCTGCCAAGATGTTCAGCAGGGTGGATTTGCCGCAGCCCGAAGGGCCGATGAGGGCAACAAATTCACCCGAACGGACAGTAAGGTTCAGGTTCTCCAGTATGCGTTTGTGTTCAAAGGTCACGGAGAGGTTTTTGACTTGCAGTTTCATATAATATCCTTACTTGATAAATTGGTTGGTGTACTGCTGATCGGCGGGGATGCTCTTGTCGATGAGGCCGTACTCGTACATAAATTCCGTGTAGCCGTCCCATACCTCGTCCTTCATCAGACCCCAAGTGTCACTGTCCATGCTGTACTGCTCGGACAGGAACTTCTGGGATTCCTTGATAAATTCGGGGTCGGTTTCGGGGATGACCTTAGCCAGAATTTCAGCGGAGGCATCGGGGTTGGCGATGGCGTATTCATAGCCCTGCTTGGTGGCGGTCATAAATGCCTGTACGGTTTCGGGGTTCTCGTCGATCATGGTTTCATTGGTGATGATGACGGGGGTGTAGTAGTCCAGACGGCTGTCCAGCTCGTTGACGGGCAGGTAGCCTACCTCGTGACCGTTCATGCGGTCGTTGATGATGGCCCAGCCTTCAAATTCCCACTGGATGTCGATACCGTTGGTCATGGAATCCAGACCGCTTCCCGATGCGCCCACCATGGTGAGCTTGGAGAAGTCGGCACCGTCCTGCTTCATGACCGCTTCCAGTACCGCGGCCTCACTGGGGGCCTGCCAGCCTGCGTAGACCTTGCCTTCAAAGTCCTTGGGGCTCTCGATGCCGCTGTCGGGACGGAAGATGAAGCCGGAGGTGTTGTGCTGGATAATGGTGGCGATGGCACGGATGGGCAGGGGCTCCGATGCGGTGCGGGCATAGGTGACGTTTTCCTGATAGGATACGGCAAACTCTGCTCTGCCTACCGCGCACAGGGTGGTGGAGTCATTGTCACCGGGCTCAATGACGGTGACATTCAGTCCTTGTGCCTCGTAATAGCCCAGCGCTTGGGCGACATAAAAGCCCGTGTGGTTGGTGTTGGGCACATAGTCCAGCACGACCGTAACATCCTTGAGACCGTTTTCGGATTGCGCGGAATCATCGGAGGCGCAGGCGGTAAGGCCCACACACATGATAACGCTCAACAGCAATGCAATGATTTTTTTCATGTTTGTTGCTCCTTTTTCGCTTTTTTATATGGGAAGAGTACTCGTTCCGACAAACTGACAGCCCCGTTTAGGATGAGGCTCCAGAAAATGATCGCAATAACGCAGGCAAAGAGCTTATCCATCATGAACCCGTTTTTCAGACGGATCATGTAATAGCCCAGACCTGCGGCGGCTGACAGCCATTCCCCCACAATTGCACCGCCCATACAGTAGGTAGCGGAAACCTTCAGTCCCGAGAACAGAGCAGTGGCGGCAGCGGGGAGCTTGACATAGACATATTGCTGCAGCTTGGATGCGCCGAAGCTCCGCAGCAGATTCAGTTGATTGGGGTCCACGGCCTTTAGGGCATCGCTGAGAGAAATGACGATGGGGAAGAAGCACATGAACACCACCATGAGGATCTTGGGGGTAAGCCCGAAGCCGAACCAAATGGTAAACAGAGGCCCCAGCACCATAACGGGCACGGTCTGGGTCACTACCAGATAAGGGAACAGGCTGAAATACACGCTGCGGCTCAGATCCATGGCGATGGCGATGAATACCGCCAGTGCCGCGGCAATCAGCAGCCCCCATACGGCTTCCTGCAGGGTGACCATGGAGTGCATCCAAAGATTGCTCATGTCACTGACCAAGGCAAAGGCCACTGCAGAAGGGGAGGGGAGCACATAGGCGGGGATATCAAACAGCCGCACCCCAAGCTCCCATGCCCCGATGACCAAAACGAAGGTTAGTGTCGGCAGTATATATTGTTGCTTTTTATTCATAACAAGCCTCATTTCAATGAATTACAACCCCTCCGAGCCTCGTTCCTCGGCTCACCTCCCCTTACACAGGGGAGGCTTATTAAAACAAAAAGCGGCTGTCCTATGTAGGACAGCCGCTGATACGATCAAATCATATGGTTCGACTCCCTACGCCGGCATGACCCGGATCAGGTAATAAGGGACTCGGCTCTCCGCCAATCTCAGCCCCGCATGGGGCACCCCTGTCTGTTTGTTGGGTTCATTGTAGCACCGAAAAAAATGTTTGTAAAGCCCCGAATGGAAAAAACTATTTTCTCGGTTGACATAAGTTTTCCGCTTTTCAACAAAGTTATCAACATATGTCCGCTGTGAACGCACAGCTTCCGTGGGCGGTGAAGAAAAAGCCGAAACAGAAAAATCTGTGCAATTCCACAATATTTTATAGGAGGAATATGGGGAGAATTCCGTGGAGAAGGGGAAAACTTTGTTAATTTGCAATCAAAAACGGTCTCTAAATTTGTGCAGTAGTTGCGGACGTTGTGAAAAAAGAATGCGTTGAAATCGTGTAAAGTGTGCAAAAGCAACAAAAATCACTGTCTATTTCTGGAAGTCAAAAACTTGACAATTGTCTTACAAAAAGGTATCATATCAGCAGTACCGTGTGTCGTGCTGTGCGGCTTGCGGTACGGTGAAAACGTAAATTACCGGAGGGTGAAGGCCCCCGGATTATATTGAAAGGAAGTTTTTACTATGGCAAATGTACCTTTTGTTGAAGCTGCTCAGCATCTGGAATTCACCAATTTCCCTCAGTTCGGCGTTCTGTCCGGCGTTAAGGTTTTCGTAACCGGCACCAACATCGCAGGTCCCTTCGCAGGCTCTCTGATGGCTGAAATGGGCGCACAGGTTCTGCAGGCTGAAGCTCCCAACATTCCCTGCCAGACTCGCGGTACCGCATCCTGGTCCCAGAACCACAGAAACGAATTCTCCATCACTCTGAATACCGCTACCAAGCGCGGCAAGGAAATCTTCCTGAAGTGCGCACAGTGGGCAGACATTTGGATCGAAGCAGGTCGTCCCGGCTCCTACGAAAAGCGCGGTCTGTCCGATGAAGCTATCTGGGAAGTAAACCCCAAGCTGGCTATCGTTCACGTTTCCGGCTACGGCCAGTTCGGCCCCTACAAGGATAAGGCTTCCTACGACGTATCCGGCCAGGCAATGGGCGGCTACATGTACATGAACGGCGTATCCCCCACCTCCGGTCCTCTGAAGGTTAACCCCTACCTGTCTGACTACATCACTGCTTACAACACCTGCATCTGCGCTCTGTCCGGCTACATCCACGCCCTCAACCACGGCGAAGGCGACTCCTGCGACGTAGCTCAGTACGACAACATGTTCCGTCTGCTGGACAACTACCCTGTCACCTGGCTGAACAAGGGCTACCCCAAGCAGGGCGAACCCGTTCACTTCCGT
>JAFQDR010000219.1 GCA_017415945.1 Oscillospiraceae bacterium | reverse complement strand
TTAAAAGAGCTTGTGGATGACAGCCTCTGTGTATTCGTTCAGTGCCTGCGTATCCAATGCGGGACGATAGCAAAGCTCCAAATCATCATGCAGATGCTTGGCATTGCGCAGATGGGTCATGGCTGCAGACAAAAGATTATCATACAGCTTTTCACGAACGGTGCAGTGGTATGATTCCTCCTTAGAAAGGTATTTGTCAAGATGAATGGTGCGAACGCTGCCTTGAAAGCTTGGAGCCCCATGGGCTGCCATAAAGCACAGACCTTCGGCGGGCAATATGATGCATTCCGTGAGTGATGGAGATAGAGGATCGGGACATAGGTAATAATCTGCACCGACATCGGTTAATTCACGGCATATTTCATTGAAAAACAGCTGTTCCAGACCATGGTTAGAGGAAAGAACACACATACGGCTGCACAGGGTATTTATGGTTTGCTCAGCGATGGATATGCCCTTGCAGGAAATTGCGCGGACAAAGCGTTTTGTGGGGCGTCCACCATCCTGTGAGAGGGAGAGCTCCCTCTTGATTTTCGAACGTGCGCGCTTTCGAAGCTTCTCCTCCATATCGGCAGATAGTGTTTTTACGGATGCTTTTCGAACGGAGTGGGCGGCGTGAAGATAAGCGTATGCTGTAGCGTAGCTGCGGCGATATTCCTCTGTCAGCGTAGCGATCAGACTGCGGCACTCAAGCAGTGCGGCTGTGCTGCAGAATCGCCCCAGATCCTCATATACGGCATTTATGCCGAATTGCCTTGGCTCCAGCACATGGGGGGCCGTTCCGTCTGCCCATCCCGTATGCAGAGCGGGGATGTAGACACCGTCCAGAGAATCGGGATCTCCCGAGCAGAGAATATATTCCACATCCAGTCCGTGTTCTTCCGCGGCGCTACCGATGCGTTTCATAAATGTGGATTTACCCGTACCCGGGCCTCCTTTGATGATATGGAGGGTGTCGGTGGGGTCTGAACAGAACTCGTCATACAGAGAATAAAAGCCCGATTCGGAGTTGGCACCCAAAAAGAAATATGTTGCTGTTGGCGGCTTCATAATAACCTCCCAAATGAAAATACAGTGACACGATGCTCTCATGTCACTGTATGCAGAGGAAGGGGGATTTGATTAGTGAAATTATACGGATAGGAATAATTCATAAAAGAATTTGATGAACAACAGACCAAGCACAACATATATCATGCCCCGAACCTTTTGAGAGCCGCCGCGAATGGCGTAGCGGGAGCCGAAGTAGCTGCCAAGCATATTGCAGGCGGCTGCGGGAATGACCAAGGAAAACAGCACCTGTCCGTTTAAAATCCAAACTACGGCGGAAGCAATGTTGGACGCTAAGTTGCCCAGCTTGGCACAGCCCGATGCGGTTAGCAGATCCATACCCAGCACCATAGTGAAGGCCATGATCATAAAGGTACCCGTACCCGGGCCGATCATGCCGTCATAGCACCCGATGCAAAGTCCGATGACGAGGCAGTATAGATAGGTTTTCGGCGTATGTGCAATGAGGCTCTCCTCGGTGTCTGCACCGAAGTTTTTCTTAAATGTGATCAGCAGGGCGGCAATGGGAAGTGCGACCAAGAGAATGATGTGAAATACTTCCGGGTCGATGAACAGCGCAATTTTTGTGCCGATAGAGGAACCAACCAGCGCGCCGATTGCCGCCAGCAGGGCGAATTTTATACGAATCTTACCGCTTTTATAGTATTTCCATGTGGCAAGGGCGGTCCCCATAGAGTTGACGACTTTGTTGGTTCCCGAAGCCAAATGGGGAGGAATGCCCACGAATAGGTAGGCGGGCAGAGAAATAAGTCCGCCTCCGCCCGCAACGGAATCTACAAAGCCTGCCAGAAAGACAAGAGGGCACACGATGAGACAGGTTTGCAACAAATCACTCATAGATACATCCTTTACATGGTTTTCTGGTTAATGTATTCCAAACGAAGCTTGGAGTAGGTCAGACGTTGGCTGGAGTACAGACTGAAGGGGCCGGACAGCATATAGCTGACCACGCAGATGATGGCGAAAAAGACCATGTTTTCCGCACCGAACAGTTCAACGCTGAGAATAATGCTTGCCAGAGGGCAATTGACAACCGCACAGAACACACCGACGAGACCCAGACCGGCGGCAAGGGAAGCGGGGAGACCCACCAGGGGACCCAGTACACAGCCCATAGTGGCACCGATAAAGAAGGAGGGGACGATTTCCCCACCCTTATAACCGGAGCCCAATGTGACGGCAGTAAACAGCATTTTCAGAATAAAGGCATACCACACCGCATGACCCTCAATGGCGTGCTCAATGATGTGGGTGCCTGCGCCGTTGTAGTCATTTGTGCCGAGGAGGACGGTTCCCAACACCACAATGCACCCACCCGCAAAAATGCGGAGATAGGCGTTTTTGATGTGGTCGCGAAGGAGATGTCCGACCTTGTGGAGGATCATGCAGAACACAATGCCTGCCAGTGCGCAGGCGGCTCCGATGACTACGATTTTAGCGCAGCTCATGAGCTCGAAGGGAACGGTCTCCACGATGTGGAAGGCTTCGGGCTTCAAAGCAAAGGCGTTGGCGATGAGCTTTGCAATGTATGCAGCGGTCAGACAGGGAACAAGGGCCGAATAGTGCATGATACCCACGCTGATGAATTCAATGACAAATATGGTTGCGGTAATGGGTGTGCCAAACACAGCAGAGAACAATGCGCTCATGCCGCACATGGTAATGAGCTTCTGGTCATGCTCTTCTAAATGGAAAAGACGACCGATACCGCTGCCGCAGCATCCCCCCAATTGCAGGGAGGCACCCTCACGGCCTGCGGAGCCGCCGAACAGGTGGGTGATGACGGTTGCTGTGAAAATCAAGAAGGCCATACGCTGGGGTACCTTTTGTTCGTGAGCAACCACGGCTGTGATCAGCAGATTGGTGCCGGGGTCTTTTTTCAGTCCCATTATACGGTAGAGGAATACGATCACAAGCCCTGCAAAGGGAAGAAAATAGATCAGCCACGGATTGTCCATGCGAAACGCAGTGACCAGTGCCAGCATTTTATAAAAGGCTACGCCGATCAAACCACCTGTTACACCTACGAAGCAGCTGAGAAAGGTCCAGTTGATGAACACCCGCAGATATTCGCGGGAGCTTTTATAGTCATAAAGAAGTACTTCTTTTAAGTTCATGGCAGTCACCCAGATGTTCATTTTATGAGAAATTGCATACACAAATATTTTACGCCAAATTAACAAGCGGGTCAACCGTTGAATGATGAAATAATACCTGTGAAAGCAAAGGAATTGAAATCAAACTGCATATATGATATGCTGCTGTAAATAAGATACAGATATTACAAGGTTGGTGGAAGCTGTGAAAGTTGTTATTATGCTGGAAATGTTGCTTTCGGTATGGTTTTGTTCGCGGGCCCCCTTGCTGTCTCTGTGGTTTGTGTTCCATTGGTCTTTGTGGTTTTTGTTCCATTATGGAAACGTGACAGTTATTAAAGAAACGATTGATACCTACCCGGATAGAAAACGGATTGAACCTCGATATTTTGGTGTTATTTGGAAACCGTTTATTTCGGGTTCCCATAAGCGAATCCCACGCGAAATGTATTATGCGGATTTGTTCGTTTGTGCAGTGTTTTTATGTTATACTCTGTCATTACTCTTTTTCGGAGATTCTGAAATGATACTTCCAATTGCAAAGCTATGCATTTGGTCATATATCTCTTCCTTAATCGTCAGCCGGTTCTTGATTGCATATCAAGCACATATATCCAGATATAAGTGTCTTTCTCCGAGGAATCTTCGTTACTTGTTTGATCCATATGATGAAAGTGTGCCGATTGCCGTTGGACAGTGTGATATTGTTGGTGTGAGCCGTAAAGGGAATAAATATATTGTAAGTGTTTTTGCAAACGGTAGATTGTATGAACGTGCGATCATAGAGAAGCATGCTTACCGCGGGGAAAATGAACGATATATGCTTTATGAGT
>JAFQDR010000218.1 GCA_017415945.1 Oscillospiraceae bacterium | reverse complement strand
GCAGCATCTTCGGGCAGGCTCTGGGAGATAACCGTTCCCGCCATGTTGGTGTCACTGTATTCTTCTTCCAGCTCAATCTCAAAATCATCTCCGAAACCGTATTTATCGAAATCGTGCAGTGCATTTTCAATGAGTTTATCTGTAACGGACGGAATGTATTCTTTTTCCTTACCTTTACTCAGCACAACTCCAACTATGCTTTCGGGATCGACAGTTGTTCCGCTGGTCGGTTCCTGCTCAACTACAAGATTTTCGGCGATATATCCCTGTTTGATCATTTCAGCATCATACAGCTTACCGCCAGTAACGACCATATGTAGTTGATTCTCAGTGAACAATACTTCCGCTTCGCTATCTGTTTTATTAATAGCATTTGGTACATTTATTCCTGGTGGTGTAGGGGGAACTGGTGGGGGGGCAAGTAAACTCCACAATATCATTCCTCCGCCCAAAGCCACTGCTAATGCTGAAGCTACAGCAATAACAATCCCTTTCTTGGGGCGTTTTCCGCCTATCAGACCGCCCTTCTGCTCGCCTGTGAGGATTGCAAGAAATTCGTCCACATCCTGCGGTCTATGTTCGGCACGGATATTTAATGCTGCCATAATAGCATTTTCTGTATTCTCCGATACCTCGGCTCCGCACTGAGAAGGCTTTTTCAGCGTTTCTTTCGCCATACGTTCAAGGGATTCATCCGGTGTGATGCCGGTCAGTGCCTTGTACATGGTCGCACCAATAGCATACAGGTCTGTCCAAGGTCCTTGTTTGCCATGGGACTGATACTGTTCAATCGGTGTGAAGCCTTGCTTTACAATAACAGAGAGGCTTTTAGATTCCTCCATCACTGAATATCTGGCAGCACCGAAGTCCAGCAGTTTTACGTTGCCGTCCGGCTGACACATGATATTGTCGGGAGATATATCACGGTGCGTAAAGCCTGCATTATGTACATACTTCAGGGAAAGCAACATCGGTACAATAAATCCAAGAAGTTGCTGTTCCGGTATGGTACCGAATTGCTCAATGTTCTGCTTCAGGGTAATTCCTTCTACATACTCCATTACCATATACACAGTTCCGTTGGCTTCCAGAACATCGTATACGGATACAATTCCTTCTTCACCCGTGAACCGCATCAGGAGACGAGCTTCTTCAATAAAGCGTTCCTTACCGTGATTGAATATTTGCTGCTTTTCGCCGCTAAACGCTGAAATAGCGGTTTGACCGGGAATACGGGTGGAGAGGCTGCTGGGGAAATATTCTTTAATCGCAACCTTGCGATTCAGTGACTCATCCCAACCAATATATGTAACACCGAAGCCACCAGCTCCTATAACAGTACCGACGGTGTAAATCCCGCCAAGTTTTGTACCAGGAGTTAGATATTGTTTATTTTCCGTTTCTGTAGAAATATCGTATCCGCAATAAGGACATATTTGTGAATTTGATATTTCCTCCATACATTTATAGCATCTCATTTTGTTATCACCTTTATTTAATAGTAACTAATTCGCTGTATATTTCAAAAAAATGTTCATATTGATTTTCCTGTGCGGGAATCAATCCCTCATGATTGATAAAGAGAATTTCCTGCCCGCGCTCACTCATCAGATACAGAAGAAACCGCATAGCGGCATTTTTCTGGTTTTCTTCAAGTCCGGAAGCAACTGAGAACCGAACAGGAGCCAATTCTGTTTCTGCTGAATATATCTTATACATCCCGGGAAGTTCCTGCTGGATATTTCTGTACAGATCAATGCTCCCCTTATAAGCGCAACACACATTGGTATCTTTCAGAAAATCCTCATAACTGTCTGCATAATACTCTGGTAAAATATCTTCGGTAGAATGAATATTGTTCATATCGATTCCATTGCGGAATGCTTTTTCTACATTCCAATATATCAAATCTGTAGCATATGCAATGGTTGCATAATAAAAATCTGCCGATTCATCTACCTTTTGGATATCTTCAAGAGAGGAACATTTTGCGGTATCTCCTGTATAAACAAATACATCTGCAGCTTCGGAACCTGCTCCTCTGGTAATAAACTCAATACCAATATGTTCATACATGGACTGAAAATCGTCTTTGACTGCTTCCAAGCCACTTTCCGATGTGAAGTTCATTGGTATTTCTATCCGTATATCACATGTATCTATCTTGATTGTATATAGTGTTTCTGAATTTTTCAGAACAATCAAACTGATGATCATGAAAAGCACCAAACAAGCCGTAAGCATTCCGTATGAAATTGTTTTGATCAGTCTGTTTTTAGCCTGGATTTCTCCCGGCAGCGGAATGACTTTCTCTCTGTGCAGGACATCCATCACTTCAGATGCATTGGCAACACGGAGAGTATGATCATATGCCAGACAACGTAGGATCAGCGCATTGATATATTCTGGAACTTCGGGATTGAGTTCAGAAGGCGGAAGACATTCATGATGATCTGCTCGATCCGGTGCTGATTCAGGATATATACCTGTCAGCATCCGATAAAATGTTGCGCCTAGAGCATACAGGTCTGTCCATGGCCCCTGTTTTCCATTCTTTCTGTATTGTTCCGGTGGGGTACAGCCTGTTTTTACGACAACCGATAATTCACCGTCTTCCGTGATTTCCCTTGCAGCCCCAAAATCGATCAGCTTGACCTTTCCATCATTACACAGAAAAATATTATCTGGAGACACGTCCCTGTGCAGAATCTTCTTTGAATGAGCATAATGCAACGCTTCTGCTACCGAGTATATTATCTGTTTTGCGTCATCTGCATCTTCAAAGCGATTATTAGGTAGCGTTTTCAGATAAGCAAGGAGGGACGTACCCTCCAGCAGTTCCATAACTATATAGCTTGTGTTGTTCTCATCAAAGGTTCCCAGTACATTGACTGTATTATGAAGACCATTCAATTCTGCCATTCTGTGTGCTTCTTCACGGAATGACTGTAGCCCCTGTTGAAACCGCACTTCTGATTCGTGGTTGCGTGTTAAAACTTCCTTGTTGTAGGGAATTCGCTCTGCAATATTATTTGGGAAGTATTCCTTGATTGCAACAGTAGAATTAAGTTCATGATCGTATGCTTTATATATAATGGAAAAACCACCTGTGCCGATAAGTGACAGAATTTCATACCTTTTATCTAAAATCGTTGCCTTTTCTATTGCGTATAGCTCCATAATATACTGTACTCCATGCTATAAGGTGTGAAGGATTCAGAGTAATGGAAACTAAGGTACACCTTTGTTTCCATTGTGTGTCTTGACAATATCAAAAGTTTGTGATATAATAATTATGTATAATTATGTGCTTTTTTAGATGGTATGGTAGTTAAGGTTTCTTTGTGGTGCCATGTCAACAAAGGTGTACTTTTGTTAACATTTGTCGTAATTCATATATTTGTGGCAGTGCTGTTGACAATATTAGATGAAATGCCATCCACCATATCCCGCATGACCCACTTTTTGAAACCCGTATGCGAGATACCGAGCTGCCGTCCTGCTTCTCTTGCAGAAATTAAACCTTTCATCCATTCGTTTTTAACCTCTTCGTAGTTTTCTGGACGTTCCATCGCGGCTCTGCCAAGATGAATACCGTTCGCCCTTGCTGCTTCGATTCCTTCACGCTGACGCTGCTTGATAAACTCACGTTCGGTCTGCGCCACATAGGATAGAAGCTGTAAAACAATATCGGCGATCAAAGTTCCGGTCAAATCTTTACCCTGTCGTGTATCAAGCAGAGGCATATCAAGAACAACAACATCCGCTTGTTTCTCCTTAGTGAGAACTCTCCATTGATCTAAAATTTCATCATAGTTACGTCCGAGTCTGTCGATACTCTTAATCACAAGAGTGTCGCCTGGCTTTATTTTTTTGACCAGTCGCTTGTACCCTGGACGATCAAAATCCTTTCCAGACTGCTTATCGCAGATCATATTGGCAGGTACTACTCCAAACTCCTCCATTGCCCGAACCTGCCTGTCCTCGTTCTGCTCCCGTGTGCTGACCCGAATGTATCCATATAATTTGTGTTCCATGTGTGTTTCCTCCATAACAGTGATACTATATATTTTACCAACTGAGATAAAAGAAACCGTGACTAACCATATTTGTATCGTCAAAATCAGCATACACGCCGAAACTATACGATATATCGTATATTATAGCACGCTTTTGCGAAATGTGCGATATATCGCTCACGAGGAATCGCATATTGGTGTAAAATATTTATTAACGATATATCGCAGAAAGTTGGGATACGGTTGAACACGAAGGAAGCAGTAGCGAAGCGGATATTACAGCTATGCGAAGAAAAGAACATTGCAATCAACGCACTGGCAAACCTGTCAGGTGTAACTCCGTCAACGGTTTACAGTATACTGAATGAAAAGAGTCAGAACCCCGGTGTTGTTTCCATTAAGAAGCTCTGCGATGGTTTTGATATATCAGTAAGGGAATTCTTCAATAGTGATCTGTTTGACACTTTGGAGCAGGAAATAAAATAAACACATGTCATTCTCTACTTAAAGTAAAACTAGCGAATAGCCTGCCCCCTGATAGCATCTATCAGGATACTTATGTGAGAATTAATGAAAGAAGCGTTGTTGCCGTAGATTATATCG
>JAFQDR010000217.1 GCA_017415945.1 Oscillospiraceae bacterium | reverse complement strand
CAAAATACCAGTCATTCAGATAGGCAGGGTAGCTGTAATCCTCGTTCACCGCCGTCCATACGGTCGTCCCCACCGCCAGCAGCATCAGAACCCCCAGCACAGCGCCCCGCACATACAGCCGTTTCCTTGTATAGAGCTTTTTCTTTTTCAGATTTACGCACTTGACAAACAGGTAGTCGAGCAGTTCTTCCGATGTGCCGCCCTCCAGTGTCCGCTTATCCACCACAAGGATCAATTCCTGCTCCATAATCAGAAGCAGCAGATTCTTCGTCTCGCCAATCCTTCGGATGGCGCCATAGGAGTATGTACGCTTGCTGTCCTGAATCACATTCAGAAAGGTGATGCCGCTTTCATCAAAGGTCTGCACATACTTAGGCTCCGCGCCCCCATTGTCCACAACGAGCCGCTTATAATACCGCTTGCCGTAAATTTCGTACAGCTTTATCCCCACATATACCGCAAAGAACAGGGGAATAAACCGGGCATAGATGCTGTCGGAATCCGTCCATAGCCACAGCATATAGCACAGGATCAGCCATATCGTAATCACAAAGGCCGCTGTTCCGTGTCTGCCGATGTACAGACCGCCAACATTCATTTCCCGCAGGGTCCCCAAATCATAAGAAACCTCAGACCGAAATTGTCTTTGTTCCATAGAGTACTCCTTTCTGTGTGTCTCGAAAATCCGCTCCTTATTCACCAAAATACGCCTTGATTTCCGCCGCTGTGGCGTTTGCGGTGCCTTGGATCATTTCGCTCTTGCCGCCGCCCTTGCCCTTAACAGCGGCGTTGATTTCCTTGGTCTTGGCTCTCAAATCCACACTTGCACTGCCGATGATGTAGCGATAGCCCTCCTCGTCATTGCCGATGAAGGCCGCCACAATGCCGCCGCATTTGGGCACCGCACCGTTCACCAGCATCCGCAGATGGTCCATATCCAAGTCCTCGTCGAAGATGACCAGATTGCCTTCAGTGGGCGCAATGGCAGCGATTTTGATGTCCGTCAGTTTATTGTACAGCCCCGTCATCTTGTACTTTAAATCCTCATGCTCCTGCCACAGCTTGGCCGCCGCACGGCCCACCTCCATGGGCTTGGCACTGAGCAGACCCGAAATAGAGCTGATGTTGGCGTAGCGTGCGTTATAGTCGTCCAGCGCATCCATGCCGCACAGCATGGTCAGACGGGTGCCCCCGCGGTGACGGGCATGGGTGTAAAGCTTGATGATACCGATCTGACCTGTGGTATACACATGAGGCGCGCAGCAGGCGCAGGTGTCATAGCCCTGCACATTGACAATGCGCACGGGCCCCTGCAGCTCCTTTTTGCTGCGGTATTCCAAGGCATCCAGTGCATCCTTTTCATAGAAGCTGCAGGTCACGGGCACATTAGCGGCAATGGCAAGATTGCACTCCCGCTCAATGTCGTAGACCTGTCCCGCGGTGAGCTCGCCGCTGTAATCCACGGTGATAAAGTCCTCACCCATATGGAAGCCGACGTTTTCATAGCCGAACTTGCTGTGGATGATGCCCGACAGCACATGCTCCCCGCTGTGGTTCTGCATGCGGCGCAGCCGCTGATTCCAGTTGAGACGACACTCCACCACGCTGCCAACGGTCATGGGCGCGGAGACGTAATGGACAACGTCCTCCCCGTCTTCCTTGGCTCCGATCACCCTCGCCATATTCATAGCCCCCGTATCGGGAAGCTGTCCGCCCCCACCGGGGAAAAAGGCGGTTTGATCCAGCACAACTTCCCAGCGATCCTTCCCCTCCGTGCAGGAGAGAACCGTGGCGGTAAAGTGCTTGATGTGGCTGTCTTCGTAATAGAGCTTGCGTGTCATGGTCGTGCGTGTCCTTTCGCGATTTTATTACATATACTCTACATTTCCCCATAGGGAATGTCAAGGAATGGTTGCAAAGTTTACAGTTTTGCCATATACTCAAAACAGAGAAAATTTGAGGCAATTTTTGCATTTTGAGAGGAACGAGACGATGAAGATCAAGCAGAAAAAGAAGACCTACGATCAAGTCATGGCCATGCCCCGCTTCACCCACAAGCACCCCATGAAACCCTCCCTGCTGCTGAACAAGCTCATTAAGCTGCTGACCATCCCCGATATGATGATCAACCGCTTCACCTGCAATCGTATGGGCATGGAGCGTCTCCCCGATGATGTGCCCTGTCTGATTTTGATGAACCATTCCTGCTTCTACGACCTGAAGTGCGTGTACCATGCCTTGGGCAAGCGCACCTTCAACATCGTCACCACCTATGACGGCATGGTGGGTCTGGAGGGACTCATGCGCCGGCTGGGCTGCATCCCCACCAACAAATTCACCACGGACCTCATGCTGATCCGTGACATCAAATACGCCATTGAGGAGAACAAGAGCAATGTGCTCATGTTCCCCGAAGCCAGCTACAGCTTTGACGGCACCGCCACCACCCTTCCCGACTCTCTGGGCAGACTGATCAAGCTGCTGAAATGCCCCGTGGTCACTGTCATCACCCAAGGGGCTTTCCATCGCGATCCCCTGTACAACGGTCTGCAGCTGCGCAAGGTCAAGGTCAGCGCGGACATGAAGTACCTGCTGAGCCCCGAGGATATTGCAGAGCTCTCCGCCGACGACATCAACGCCATGCTCCGTGAAGAATTCAGCTTCGACAATTTCCGTTGGCAGCAGGAAAACGAGGTCGTCATCGACGAGCCCTTCCGCGCCGACGGGCTCCACCGTGTGCTGTATAAATGCGCCCACTGCGGCAATGAGCACACCATGGAGGGCAAGGGCACCAAGCTCATCTGCCACAGCTGCGGCAAGGTCTATACCCTGACGGAAACGGGATATCTGGCTGCGGATGACGGTGACACCCGCTTCGACCATGTGCCCGACTGGTACACATGGGAGCGTGAGGAGGTGCGCCGTGAGCTGACGGAGGGTACTTATGATTTGGACATCGACGTGGACATCTCCATGCTGGTAAATACCAAGACCCTGTACAACATTGGGGAAGGCCGCTTGAAGCACGACGAAAACGGCTTCCGACTCACAGGCTGTGAGGGGAAGCTGGATTACAAGTTCCCGCCCCAAGCCTCTTACAGTCTGTACGCCGACTATTTCTGGTACGAGATCGGGGACGTGATCTCCATCGGGGACAAGGACGGATTGTACTACTGCTTCCCCAAGGACAAGACCATCCCCGTGGCCAAGGCCCGCCTTGCCGCCGAGGAGCTGTACAAAATGAAATCCCGCCGCAGAGCACGGAAATAATTATCGGCTCGTACCCCCAACCTCTCCCTTTGGGAGAGGTGCCCCGAAGGGGCGGAGAGGGCTTTCGGTTCGTACGGACATGTTGCTTGCCCTATTGTTGCCGCACGGTGTCATTTCTGTGTCAAACACAGACGAACACAGTTCGCCCCCACAGGATGGTGCGTTTATCCTCCACCCTCGTAGGGACCGTCGTCCCCGACGGTCCGTGCCGCAGCTCGACATTCCCCCATGGAGATAAAAATGCACTGCATTTATCGTGCAGCATATACGGCGGGAGCAAGCCCCCGCCCTACGGATGCACAGTTAAATTTAAAACCGCACCGTAATCCTCCACCCTCGTAGGGACCGTCGTCCCCGACGGTCCGTGCCGCTGCTCGACATTCCCCCATGGAGATAAAAATGCACTGCATTTATAGTGCAGCATATACGGCGGGAGCAAGCTCCCGCCCTACGGATGCACCGTAAAATTTCAACACCCCACCTTGTCATCCTGCCCCTGCGAGGGTTTAGGTTTATTCATAGCAACACCCCCGATGTTTTGAGGCATCGAGGGTGTTGTTTTTGGTATGTGTTTTGGAAAAGATATCGGCGATGTGCGGAGTTCGTACATCATATCGGTTAGGCTTCTCTAACCACTTACAAGATACCATATTTTTCTAAATTTGTCAATTAGTAATAATAATTATTATTTACAAATAGAAAATTATGGTGTATAATAAGGTCATCAAAGAGATACATATATTGAGAGAAAGGAACCGTGACTATGAATTATCGCAATGACATTATTTACGTTGGAGTCAACGACCACAGCATCGACCTGTTTGAAGGGCAGTACACCGTCCCCAAGGGCATGGCATATAACTCCTATGTGATCCTCGACGAAAAAATTGCCGTTCTGGACACCGTGGACATCGGCTTCACCGACCAATGGCTGGCAAACATCGCCGCCGCGCTGAACAGCCGCACGCCCGATTATCTCATCGTGCAGCATATGGAGCCCGACCACTCCGCAAGCATCGGCAGATTTTTGGAGCTGTATCCCGAAATCACCGTAGTGGGCAACGCCCGCACCTTCGTCATGCTCCGCAACTACTTCCCCGCTCTGTCCGCAGAGCTGAAGACCTTGGAGGTCAATGAGAGCACCCTGCTGTCTCTGGGCAAGCATGAGCTGCAGTTCGTTATGGCTCCCATGGTCCACTGGCCCGAAGTCATGATGACCTATGACCGCACCGCAAAGGCCTTCTTCTCCGCCGATGCTTTCGGGAAGTTCGGCGCACTGGACATTGATGAGCCTTGGGAGGACGAGGCCCGCCGCTACTACATCGGCATTGTGGGCAAATACGGTGTACAGGTGCAGGCACTGCTGAAGAAGGCAGCCGCTTTGGACATCGCCGCCATCTATCCTCTCCACGGGCCCGTGCTGGAAGAAAATTTGGAACACTACCTCCGTCTGTACGAACTGTGGTCAAGCTACACCCCCGAGGATGAGGGCGTGGTCATTGCCTACACCTCCGTCTACGGCAACACCAAAAAGGCCGTGGAGCTGCTGACCGAACAGCTGCGCAATCAGGGCATCCATGTAGTCGTCCACGATCTGGCCCGCACCGACTGGGCACTTGCGGTTTCCGATGCTTTCCGCTACAATAAGCTTGTACTGGCAACCACCACCTACAACGGTGATATCTTCCCCTTTATGAAGCAATTCATCGACCATCTCACCGAGCGGGGCTTCAAGAACCGCAGGGTGGGTCTCATAGAAAACGGTTCCTGGGCACCCGTAGCCGCCAAGCTCATGCAGCGGTATCTGGAGGGCAGCAAGGGCATCGAGTATGCGGAAAACACCGTGAAGATCTTTGCCGGACTGAAAGAGGAAAACATCCGTCAAATTGCCGCGCTGGCTGAAGAAATGAGCAAATGAAACCACTGACCAAATTCACAGGCCTTGCCGCAGTCACCATGGCTGCGGCCGGTCTTGCTTGGGGGAATACCTCCATCGTCACAACGGAATATGCCATCAGCTCCCCCGCTCTGCCCGAAAGCTTCCACGGGCTGCGGATCGCACAGGTGTCCGACCTGCACAATGACACATTCGGCAGAGATTACAGCCGATTGGTACGCAGTCTCAAGGCCGCTCGCCCTCACATGATCGCCATTACGGGAGATCTCTTGGACGCGCGGCGCACTGACATTCCCCGCGCACTGGAGGCCGCCCGTGCCATGCTGTCCGTGGCCCCCTGTTATTATGTGAAGGGCAACCACGAGGCACGCATCCCCGACTATCCCATCTTGGAGGCGGGACTGCGGGACATGGGCGTGACGGTGCTTCGGAACGAACGCCGCACGCTCCGCTGTGGTGCGGACAGCATCACCCTGATTGGCATGGACTGCCCCTACGGAGACGAGGACTATCCCTTCTTCCTGTACGACTTGTGCGAGGGTGCCGAGGGCTTCAAGCTGCTTTTGAGCCACCACCCCGAGCAGTTCCACACCTATGCGGACGCGGGCATTGATCTGAGCCTGTGCGGACACACCCACGGGGGACAGCTGCGGCTGCCCAAGATCGGCGGGGTCATCGCCCCCCACCAGGGCTTCTTCCCCAAGTACGATGCGGGGCTGTACGAGCTGGAGGGCTGCAAAATGATCATCAGCCGCGGTCTGGGCAACAGCCTGTTTCCTCTTCGCATCAACAACCGCCCCGAGCTGGTTGTGGTAGAATTGAAAACCGACACATAAAATAGACTGTCCCTCGGTTAGCCTCCCCTTGGATAAGGGGAGGTGCCCGAGCTTGTCGAGGGCGGAGAGGTCGAAAAATCAAGCCTAACAAAAGCAGTTATTTCCGGAACATTTTCTACCTCTCAGTCTCGCAAGCTCGACAGCTCCCCTACATAGGGGAGCCTGATAAGGTAGTTTATCTAAAATCATAAACCCCACGTAAAACGTGGGGTTTGAATAACGGCCCTATAAGGGCCATATACCAGCCGCACCTGAAGGTGCATTATAAGTAACGCCAACCGCACGGTAGCGTTACTTTTTTATTACCTATATTTTATCTTGCT
>JAFQDR010000216.1 GCA_017415945.1 Oscillospiraceae bacterium | reverse complement strand
CGTAAATGGTCATGGCCAGCGTGGACGTAGAGGAACCTGCGGTGAAATAGGAGATGACAAAGTCATCGATACTCATAGTGAAAGCGGTCAAGGCACCGGAAATGATACCGGGCTTGATCTCGGGCAGAATGACCAGCCAAAATGCCTGCATCCACGTGCAGCCCAAGTCTTGAGCGGCATCCACCAGATTCTTATCCATTTGCCGCAGCTTGGGGCTGACAGACAAAATGATGTAGGGGATGTTAAAGCCGATGTGGGCGATCAGCAGGGTGCCGAAGCCCATTTTCAGACGGGGAAGGGTGAGGATCATCTGCACAGAGTTGAACCACTTTACAAAGTCATTCCAGAAACCGAAGAATGCAACAAACAGCAGACACATACTGACACCTGTGACGATATCCGCATTCATCATGGGGATGTTGTTGACGGTCATCAGTGGGTCACGGAACTTTCGGCGCATGGCATAAAAGCCGATGGCGGCGAAGGTACCCGCTACGGTTGCGATGGCGGTTGCCAGAACGGAGACCAACAAAGTGGTGTAGACACTTTGCATGATCAAACGGTTGCTGAACAGCTGCTCGTACCATGTTAGGGAGAAGCCCTTCCATACGGAGCTGCTGTTGCCGGAGTTAAAGGAAAAAACAATAAGGATAACAATGGGGGCGTACAGGAACAGGAAGACAAGTGCCGTGAAGATACGGTCAAACAGGGTGTTGTTCTTTTTCACAGCATCACCGCCTGTTCTTCGCCTTCACCGAATCGGTTCATAACCACCATGCATACCACAACGATGACCATCATCACAAGGGAGATGGCTGCACCCAAGTGGGGATTGTATGCGCCGCCCAAGAACTGCTGTTCAATCAGGTCGCCCAGCAGGACTTCCGTACCGCCGCCCAGCATCTTACTGATTGCGAAGGTAGATACGGAGGGAACGAATACCATGGTGATGCCGGAAATGACACCGGGCAGAGACAGGGGGAAAATCACACGGCAAAATACTTGAAGACCGTTTGCACCCAAGTCTCTGGCTGCCTGCAGCAGGTTGTCGTCCAGCTTTACGATTACGGAATAGATGGGCATGATCATAAAGGGAAGGTAGTTATAGACCATGCCGAGAATGACAGCACCCTGTGTGTTGAGCATTTGGAAATACGCAACAGGGGTGAAATCTTCGATGAACCGCATACCGAATCGGTTGTACAGGTCGATAAGACCGATGTTCTGGAAGAAATGATTGAGTAATCCATTGTTTTCCAGTATGGACATCCAGGAATAGGTACGCAGCAGGAAGTTCATCCACATAGGCAGCATGATCAAAATCATGGCCATCTTTTGGAATTGAGGGCCTTCCTTACTCATCATATACGAAACGGGATACCCGATCAGCAGGCAGATGACGGTTGCAATGGCTGCCAGCTTGAAGGAACGGGTGAATACCACGGTGTAGGTGCCCATATGCAGGAAATTGTCGAAGGTGAAACCACCCTCGGCGGAGCTGAATGCGTAAATGACCACCATGATGATGGGGGCAACCACAAACAGTGCCATCCAAACAATGTAAGGCGTGGCGGCGTGATAGAGCTTATTCTTCATCGTCGCTCTCCTCTTCCTCAGGATCGACAACGGGAACATCCAGTTCGTCATATTCTTCGGAGAAGGAGGAGTAGTCTCCAAACATACCGGAATAATGGCTCTTTTTCATAATATGGATGCCGTCGGGGTCGATCTTGATGCCGATGGAAGCGCCTTCGGGACAGTAATCGGTGGTCTGGATCAGCCACTTGAAACCGCGGAAGTCAACGATGATGTCATACATCATGCCCTTGAAGGTGACACTGGTCACGGTGCCGATGAGCTGTCCCTGTTCGGGAGGAACGATATCGATGTCTTCGGGACGGATGACAACGTCAACGGGCTCATTGGGAGCGAAGCCTTCATCCAAACAGGGGAACTTCCGACCGTTGATCTCCACAACGTAGTCAGATCGCATAATGCCGTCAACGATATTGCTTTCGCCAATAAAGTCGGCCACAAATGCGTTCTTGGGCTCGTTGTAAATGGCTTCGGGAGAGCCAATCTGCTGGATCTTACCGCCGTCCATAACAACGACGGTGTCAGACATGGCAAGGGCTTCTTCCTGATCGTGGGTTACGTATATAAAAGTAATACCCATCTGCTGCTGTATACGTTTCAGTTCCTGCTGCATATCCTTGCGCAGGCGCAGGTCAAGTGCGGCCAAAGGCTCATCCAAAAGCAAAACCTTCGGGCGGTTGACAAGTGCGCGGGCAATGGCCACACGCTGCTGCTGACCACCGGAAAGGGAGCTGACACTGCGGTGCTCGAAACCCTTGAGGGATACCACCTCAAGCATTTCCAGTACACGGGTGTCGATCTCCTTCTTGCTGAGCTTGGGCCGTACCAGTCTCAGACCGAAGGCAACGTTGTCGTATACATCCAGATGGGGGAAAAGCGCGTATTTCTGGAAAACGGTATTGACCTGCCGCTTATGCGGAGGTACATCGTTGATTCTGACACCGTCAAACAACACATCACCGTTGGTAGGCGTGAGGAATCCGCCGATGATCCGCAGGGTAGTGGTTTTGCCGCAGCCGGAGGGGCCCAGCAGGGTCAGAAATTCACTGTCATTGATGTAGAGATTAATGTTATCCAATACCGTCTCGCCGTCAAATCTCATACCGCAATCGACGAGACGAATCAGTTCTTTTGACATTATCCTCCTCCTCTCCAATTATTAAGTTCAGTGTATCATTTACGGGAAAAATGTCAATATAAATATTTTAATATAATAAAGTAATTGGAAATATGTGAAATACAAATGTCCTCTTTTTGTAATATACATAAAATTTGCATCATATCAATTTACTTTTATAAGATTTTTCGATATGATGGTTACATAAATCAATTTCATCGAAAGGTGGTTTCTATACTATGAAGGTTGTAATTGTTGGTGGCGTCGCGGGCGGTGCCACTGCCGCTGCCCGTATTCGCAGACTGGATGAACAGGCGGAAATTGTTGTTTTTGAGCGTTCCGGATATATTTCCTACGCAAACTGCGGCTTGCCTTATTATATCGGCGATGTGATCACCGATCCCGCTGAGCTGACCTTACAGACTCCCGCAAGCTTTTGGAGACGCTTCCGTGTGGATATGCGGGTTCGTCACGAGGTTACCGCAATTGATGCAGCAAATAAGACTGTAACCGTGAAGAATCTGGAAACAGGGGAGTGCTTTAAGGAAGCCTACGATAAGCTGCTGCTGTCTCCCGGCGCAAAGGCGGTTATCCCCGATGTTCCCGGCGTGGACAGTGATAAGATTTTTACCCTTCGTACGGTGGAGGATACCTTTGCCATTAAGGAATATATCAAGGCAAACAAGCCTAAGTCCACTGTTATGGTTGGCGGCGGCTTTATCAGTGTGGAGTTGGCGGAAAATCTCCGTGAGCTGGGGATGGATGTGACCATCGTGCAGCGTCCCAAGCAGCTGATGAACCCCTACGACAGCGATAAGGCGGCCTTTATCCATTCCGAGGTTCGCAGACACGGCATTAAGCTCTGTCTGGGACACTCCGTGGAAGGCTTTGCGGAAGCGGACGGTGGTCTGGATGTGCTGGTGAAGGATGCGGCACCTATCCACGGGGATATGGTGGTTCTTGCTATCGGTGTAGCACCCGATACGGCATTGGCCGAAAGCGCCGGTCTGGAGACAGGAGCAAAGGGCAGCATCATCGTCAATGACCGTATGGAAAGCTCTGTAAAGGACATTTACGCCGTAGGTGATGCGGTACAGGTGAAGCATTTTGTTACGGGGAAGGAAACCCTGATTCCTCTGGCGGGGCCTGCCAATAAGCAGGGACGTATTGCTGCGGATAATATTTGCGGCGGGGACAGCCGTTATGCAGGCAGCCAAGGCAGCTCTGTTATTAAGATCTTTGATTTGACTGCTGCCTCCACAGGCCTTAACGAGGCTGCTGCAAAGAAGGCAGGCATTGAAACAGACAAGATCATCTTGTCTCCCATGAGCCATGCGGGGTACTATCCCGGCGGTAAGATCATGACCATGAAGGTCGTATTCGAAAAGAATACCTATCGTTTGCTTGGCGCCCAGATCATTGGCTATGAGGGTGTGGATAAGCGCATTGACGTATTGGCAACTGCTATTCGCTGCGGCATGAAGGCAACGGAGCTGAAGGATCTGGAACTGGCATATGCACCTCCGTACTCCTCTGCAAAGGATCCTGTGAATATGGCAGGTTATATGGCGGATAATGTCAGCAAGGGCGTATTGAAGCAGTGGTTTGTAGAGGATGAGCCTATGTTGCCCAGAGACGGCAGTGTCATCCTGCTGGATACCAGAACCGTGCGGGAATACAGCCGCGGCCATGTGGAGGGCTTCAAGAATATCCCCGTTGATGAGCTTCGTGAACGGATCGGAGAAATTGAGCAGGGGAAGCCCGTATATGTCATTTGCCAGAGCGGTCTGCGCAGCTATATTTCCTGCCGCATTTTGGCTGGTTATGGTTTTGAGGCATATAACTTCGCAGGTGGCTTCCGCTTCTATGATGCGGTAACCAATGACCGCGCTCTCATTGAACGAGCACTGCCCTGCGGCATGGACGTATAAACTAAAGAATATCCCCGAGCCCAAAGGACTCGGGGATGTGTGTTATCCGAAGTATTTTTCTACAAAGTCAATGTCACTGACGGTGAAGGTCTTTTCGTTAAGGTAATTCAGTATACCCGCATCGGTTTTGAAGCGGAATGTCAGCTTATAGGAATACAATGCCTGACCGCTTGTTTCGCCGAACTGTTTGTTTTTCCGCTCGCTGCCGTACTTACCGTCACCTAGCAGGGGCCAGCCCGCATCAGCCATCTGGGCGCGGATCTGGTGGGTTCTGCCCGTAAGCAGCTCACATTCCACCAGAGACAGATTGTTCTTGGTCTGCATGACCTTGTACTTGGTTTGGGAGAGCTTTGCACCCGGTTCGGGCTGCTTCCTTACATAAACCTGATTTTTCTTTGCGTCCTTAAAAATATACCCTGTCAGCATCCCTTCCTTGGGGGAGGGACGTCCATGGACGGCGCAGAGGTAGAACTTGTCGATCTCTCGTTCCTTGATTTTATCATTAAGGATGCGCAAAGCCTCCGCATTTTTTGCGGCGATGACAATGCCACCGGTGTTGCGGTCAATGCGGTTGCAGAGGGCGGGAGCGAAGGAATTTTCCCCTCTGGGGTTCCATTCGCCCTTTTGGTAAGCGTATGCCTGGATATTTGCAATCAGCGTGTTGTAGTCCCACTGGCCTGCGCTGTGGCAAAGAACGCCGGGCTTTTTATCCGCCAGAAGAATGTTTTCATCTTCATATACTATATTCAGTCTGGGAGTAGAAACCTTCAAATAAGAATTTTCCTCTCTGGGCTTTTCGAAAAATTCATCGTTGATGTACAGCTGCAGCACATCACCCTGTACAACGTGGTAATCTCGCTTGGAGCCCTTTCCGTTGACCTTAATACGCTTGAGCCGAATATATTTTTGCAGCAAGGATTCCGGCAGCAGGGGAACGGCCTTACCCACAAAGCGGTCCAGTCTCTGTCCGGCATCATTTTTGTTTACTGTCAGTTCTTTCATCGTGATCGCCTCCGATTCTTTCCTATTATCAAGGATGCGGGACGGTTTGTCAACATAGTCCTTGTATCTGCTTATTGACATTTCCACAAAATAGCGGTAATATCTTATCATAAATTCACAGTTTTTCGCAAATTATCTGTTGACATTGCAAGTGAATTTGATTATAATACTTTAGCGACTGTGTGAGGTATGTGATATATGAAACTGAACCTGCGCAAGATTATCGAAGTCCCCGGTGCAAAGGCACCGTTTTCCTGCGAGCTTTCCACTGATGAGCTGGATTTTCCCGCTGTCGTTCGCTTCGATGAACCTCTGAAGGCAGAGGGTGCTGTGGTGAATACCGCAGGTATCCTGACACTGAAGGGAACCGTTTCCGCAAAGATGCACTGTGTGTGCGATCGCTGCGGTGCGGAATTCGATCGAGAGAAAACGGTTGAGCTGAATGCCGGTATCGCCACGGACGAATCCGAGGAGGATTTGTTCCAGATGGAGGATGACGAAATCGACTTGGACGACATTTTGTTCACGAGCTTCGTGTTCGATATGGATGCCAAGATGTTGTGCAAACCGGATTGTGCCGGATTGTGCGACGGCTGCGGTGCAAATCTCAATTATGAGAAGTGCAGCTGCAAAAAACCTGTAGATCCAAGATGGGCTGTGCTTGAGCAGCTTTTGGATAAATAACAAAGTATAACATAGCTGCTCAAAACAGCTGAAACAATTAGGAGGTGTCACAATGGCTGTCCCTAAAAGTAAAGTATCTCGTCAGAGAAGAGACAAGAGACGTTCTGCTCACTGGAAGCTCGAAGCTCCCAATG
>JAFQDR010000215.1 GCA_017415945.1 Oscillospiraceae bacterium | reverse complement strand
TGACAGTGGTAAAATTTAGATAAGTAAGTGCACATTTTTTAGACCGTTTTTGGGCCGCAGCTAATCACAATCAAGGCAGCTTCGTGAACTCGACCAAGCTTACATACACCCCAAGAAACCAGTCTGTATTATTTGCAGAGCAGATATTATGATCCTGCGATTGGACGGTTTATTAGTGCGGATGTGTATGCACAGTCCCATGTCGGTTCTGTTGGGGCTAATATGTTTGCATACTGTTGCAATAATCCGCTTACCTTCAGCGACGATTCCGGCGAAGTAATTGAGACCGCGATAGACATTGTTACATTGGGAGCAAGCATTGCTGCATATGCTGCTAACCCTACAGATGTATGGGCTCTGATTGGGTTAGCGGGCGATATTGTTGATTTGTTGCCCGGTGTTACTTGCGTTGGTGAGGCGGCGAAAGCTCTTGGCGCGGCGGCTAAAGCAGCTGATGCGGTTGGTGATACTGCGACAGCTAAGAAAATGGTAGATGCTACTATTAAACTAACACAAAAGATTGCTGAGGATGTTTTGCCAAAAGGAAATTATACGGTCTACGTTTCTTATGGTGTTGATGGTGTAGTTGACTATGTAGGTATGACGAACGACTTTGTACGAAGAAGTGGTGAATGGCTTCCCGAGGGTCGGGTAATTCATGAAAAGATTGAGAAACTAGATAAAATAAGTGCAAGATGGTGTGAGCAAGTTTTGATTGATTCTTTTGGTATTGGTAAACACGGAGGAATGTTGGATAATGCAATAAACAGTATTTCAAAAAGAAATAGTAAATATGCATTGATTGAAAAATTCTATCATTAAGGAGGTTGCCTGTATGAAAAAAATCAGAAAACGCCCAAAATTAGGAGATGTTTTATATACAAAAGTTCCAAATGGTTATAAAATATATCAATGGGTGTTTAAAGATACTCGCTGGGGAAATCTTGTGTTCGTTTTTTCGGGGTTATATAACGGGGTACCGAATAATGTTCAGGAAATTGTTAGTGCACAGGAGGGGTATCTTATGAGTATGCCGGTAGGGAAGGCCTGTCGTATTGGCTTTTCTACAATCATTGATAATTATGAAATACCACCGAATTGTGTGTTTCCTGAGTTCTATATCGATTGGATTTCCTATTATGAAGGAGGTATCTGTTTTTTAGATGTTACAATTAGCGAGTTCGAGACATTGCGTCAAGTTGGGTATTATCCAAAAGTAAAATGTATGAATGATCTCCCAGAAGTGCATCGTAACACAAAACTAATTTCAGGGATTTATAGCCCTGATTGGATTTTATACCTATTTGATATTGATTTTAATCTTAACAAAATGGAAAGGCGTAATTTAGGCGAGAATGCGTCTAAATATGCTACCCTATACCATGAAATTCTTGGGAAAAACAATTCTTTCAAACAGAAAAATGAGGAATGAGATAGTGGATAGTTTGCTGTCTTATCGTACAAGCTAACCTAACACTCACGCCAGACCCGGGCTGATTTCAGCTCGGGCCTGTTTTTATTGGTTGCCTAATCTGCCGTATCTATTTACGCTGCACCATTCCTTGCCCTAAAATAAGGTGCCATAACAAACAAGGAGGATGCAATTATGCAACAAAACGGCACCTATAATGTGGGATTATATCTCCGTCTCTCAAAGGACGACGAGAGGAACGGTGAGAGCTTCAGTATCGGCACGCAGCGTGCCATTCTGACGGATTTCTGCGAATCAAACGGATATACGGTCTGCAAAGAATATGTAGATGACGGGTATTCGGGTCGAAATTTTGACCGCCCGGGCTTCCGAGAGCTTCTGAGAGACGTGGAAAACAATGTTGTCAACATGGTAATTACCAAAGACCTATCTCGTCTTGGACGTGATTTATTTCTGCGCGTCGATGCGTTCTTTCAGGTCGTTGAGGTAGAACCAGCGCTCGGTTTTTTCTTCCAGCTTGGCTTCCAGCTCTGCCTGCTCGTCATGAAGCTCCTGCAGCTTTACATAGTCTGTACAGTGAATGCTTTGCTGTTTTGCATTTTCTGCGATGGCATTTTCCAAAGCGGCAATATCATCATCAATTGTCTGAAATTCTCGTTCCTCCTTGAAGGTGAATTTCAGCTTTTTTTCTTTGGGACGATTTTGCACGGGCTTGGGCTTTTCCTGCTTAACAGGTGTCAGCTCTGTTTCACGTTTGGATGACCAGTCACTCCAGTTGCCTGTGTATTGCAGAACCTCACCGTTGCCTCGGACTTCAAAAATGGTTTCTGCCAGCTTATCCAGAAAGAATCGGTCGTGAGATACCATGATAATCGGCCCTTGGAAGTCATCTAAATAGTCTTCCAAAATGGAAAGTGTCATAACATCCAAATCGTTTGTCGGTTCGTCCAGCAGCAGCACATTTGGGGCAGACATCAGTACGGACAGAAGATACAGTCTGCGCCGTTCGCCGCCTGAGAGCTTTCCGATGGGCATACGCTGCAGCTCGGAGGGGAACATAAAGCGTTCCATCATTTGTTTGGCTGTCAACACCCCTTCGGAGGAGCGTACCTCGCTTGCAATCTCATGGATGAAGTCATAGACTCGCTGCTCAAGATCCAGCTCTTTGCCGTGTTGGGAAAAGTGTCCGATCTTTACGGTGGAGCCTATGTCCACTGTGCCGCTGTCAGGGGAGAGGAGGCCTGCGATCATGTGCAGCAGTGTGGACTTACCTGCGCCGTTTCGCCCTACAATACCGATGCGGTCTGTGCGCAGCAGGGTATAGGAGAAGTCGTCAATAATGGAACGTTCGTTATACTTCTTACCCACATGATCCAGCTCAATGATTTTTCTGCCCAGACGACTGGTGGCCGCGGTGATCTTTATGGTGTCGTCGGTTTCGGGGGCATCACGATTCAAAAGCTCCTCGTAACGCTGTATACGCTCTTTGGATTTGGTTGTACGAGCCTTGCAGCCGCGCATGATCCATTCCCGCTCCACGCGCAAAATCGACTGACGCTTGCGCTCAGAGGCTTCTGCCATTTCCGCGCGCTGGGCCTTCAGTTCAAGGTATTTGGAGTAATTGGCTTCATAGTGATACAGCTTTCCCCGAGATAATTCCGTGATGTGGTTGCAGACACGTTCCAGGAAATATCGGTCGTGGGTGACCATAATGATACCGCCTCGGAAGCTTCGCAGCCAGTCCTCCAGCCATGCTACCATTTCACTGTCAAGATGGTTGGTGGGTTCGTCCAAAATGAGAATATCCGCGGGATGGATGAGCGCGGCAACCAAGGATACGATTTTGCGCTGTCCGCCGGAAAGGGTTCCGATGGTACGTTCGCAGTCATTGATACCCAATTTTGTCAGCATTGTTTTGGCTTCGTACTCATTGATGATGCGGAAGTCCTCAGGGAAGCTGCGGAAGATATGCTCCAGAATGGTATCGCTGTCTTCCATTGGGGCGTTTTGAGACAGATAACTGATCTGCACATTGGGATTGCGGATGATTTTACCGCTGTCGGCTTCCGTAACGCCGGCAAGTACTTTTAGGAATGTGGATTTGCCTGTACCGTTGATGCCGATGACACCGACCTTGTCGCCCTCGTCCAGATAGAAATTCACGGAATCCAGCAGCTGGCGATTTCCAAAATTTATGGATAGGTTTTCAGCCTGTAGTAGCATAGTAATAACCTCGAAATAGGATTTTCTATATTATCGCATACTATCTCTCGAAATTCAACAAACAGAAAACGCCCCGACACATTGTGTCGGGGCGAGTTTTGAATATCGAATGATTAGATGCCGAAGTATCTTTCAGCGTTCTTTACGGAGATGCCTTCGATGATGGTTTGCAGAGCCTTTTCATCGTTTGCAAATTCGCCGTTTTCCACCCAGTTGCCTACCAGCTCGCACAGAATGCGGCGGAAGTATTCGTGACGGGTGTAGGACAGGAAGCTGCGAGAGTCGGTCAGCATACCAACAAAGCCGGCCAGATAGCCTTCGTTTGCCAAGCTTACCATCTGATCGATCATACCCTGCTTGTGGTCATTGAACCACCATGCGCTGCCGTGCTGCATCTTGCTGACGGCTGTGCCGTTCTGGAAGCCGCCCATAACGGTTTCGATAGCAGCATTGTCATTGGGGTTGAGGGAGTAGATGATGGTCTTGGGCAGCTCATCGGTTTCGTCCAGTGCGCCCAGGAAGGCTGCCAGCTCACGAATGGAAGCGTTGTCACCGATGGAATCAACACCGCAGTCGGGACCCAGCTTGCGGAACAGACGCTTGGAGTTGTCGCGAATGACACCGAAGTGCAGCTGCATGACCAGACCGTGACGAGCGTATTCCTTTGCCAGAGTCAGCATGAGAGCGGTCTTGAACTGCTTTGCTTCAAGAGCGGTAGGCATTTCGCCTGCCAGACGTTTTGCGAAAATCGCAGCAACTTCTTCGTCGGTTGCGGGAGCGTAGGGAACGGCATCCACACCGTGGTCGGTTACACGGCAGCCGCTTTCTACGAAGAATTCCAGCTTTTCCTTCAGAACTGCAACCAGCTTGTCATAGCTGTCGATGTTGCCCAGCTTTGCCAGATAGTCCAGATAGTCGGGCTTTTCCAGTGCTACTGCCTTATCGGGGCGGTAGGAGGGAAGTACCTTTACGGAGAAGCCTTCTTCTGCCAGCTTGCGATGCCATTCCAGGGTATCGGCGGGGTCGTCGGTAGTGCACAGGGCCTTGACATTGGAGTTGATGATGAGGTTGCGTGCGGACATACCGGGTTCCTGCAGCTTAGCATTGCACAGGTTCCATACTTCTTCAGCGGTATCGCCGTTCAGTGCGCCTTCGTAACCGAAGTAGTTGCGCAGCTCCAGATGGCTCCAGTGGTACAGGGGGTTGCCGATTGCCAGACCGATGGTTTCAGCCCATTTCTGGAACTTTTCGCGGTCGGTAGCATCACCGGTGACGTACTTTTCGTCAACACCGGCGGAACGCATGAGACGCCACTTGTAGTGGTCAGCGCCCAGCCATACCTGTGTGATATTTTCGAACTTTCTGTCTTCGTAGATTTCCTGAGGAACCAGATGACAGTGATAGTCGATGATGGGCATGGGCTCAGCGTAGTCGTGATACAGATGCTTGGCAGTATCGGTGGTCAGCAGAAAATCACGGTCAATAAATGCCTTCATATTTATGCCTCCGCCAGATACTTCTTCAGGGTTGCACGAACGGCACCCTTGCCTGCAATCAGCTCTACAAAGTACTTGCAGACCAGATCGGCCAGACCGACTTCGATCAGGTCAACGCCAAAGATGGTAGTGTTGCGCAGAATGCCTTCCAGCTTTGCCTTTGCTTCTTCAGCGGAAACAGCTTCGCCTACCTTGAAGTCAGCAACGTAGGGACGAGCAGTGTCCAGCAGGGGATCGGGGGAGGGTTCAAATGCATTGCCTTCGTCGTCAATGGCCATCAGATAGCGCAGCCAGCCTGCGTGAACCATGGGAATCAGCTTCAGATCGCTGACGGACAGCTCATCGGAAGCCATGTATGCCTTAATGGTTTCACCAAAGCGGATGGACAGCTTCTGAGAGGTGTCGGTAGCAATACGCTGAGGAGTGTCGGGCAGGAATGGGTTGGGGATGCGGACATTGACAACGGTATTGATGAAGTCAATGGGCTTGATGATGCCGGGGTCGGTAACAACAGGCAGACCTTCCTTGTAGCCAATCACATTGACCAGCTTGTTCAGGTCTTCGTCCTGCATTTCCTTCCAAATGCGGTCAAAGCCCAGCAGGCAGCCGTACACAGCCAGAGTGGTGTGCAGGGGGTTCAGGCAGGTGCAGACCTTCATGCGTTCCACCTGATCTACGGTTTCACGAGCGGTGAAGTAAATGCCAGCCTTTTCCAGTGCGGGACGACCGTTGGGGAAGTTGTCTTCGATAACCAGATATTCGCTTTCTTCAGCATTGACAAAGGGAGTGCCTGCTGCCAGACCATCAGCTTCCAGCATAGCGGAAACGGATGCGTCGGGGCCCGGGGTGATCTTGTCGATCATGGACCAGGGGAAGGAGACCTTGCCGGATTCCAGAACGTAAGCCGCAAAGCCGGCATCGGTCAGACCTGCTTCGCTCCAAGCCTTTGCAAAGCCGCCAACTGCTTCCTTCAGCTTGTCGCCGTTGTGGGAGCAGTTATCCATGGATACCATTGCTACGGGAGCAGCGCCTGCCTGATAACGTGCATACAGCAGAGCGGTCAGCTTGCCCATGTAGCTCTTTGCGCCTGCGGGACCTGCAGCCAGGTCAGCGGCGATATCGGGCAGAATTTCGCCCTTGCCGTCACGCAGTGCATAGCCCTTTTCGGTGATGGTAAAGCTTACCATCTGCAGGGAGGGGTTCACGAAGATC